>NZ_JBXWSK010000043.1:0-27940 GCF_059613385.1 Ruegeria sp. BHSA162 | reverse complement strand
GCAAAAGCCTCGGCCACGTCGATGCCCGGCTCATAGACCCCCGCGACCTGCAGAACGTTGATTTGCTTGTCCTTGAGCTTGTTGGCCTCTTGCACCGGGCGCAGGCTGACCGCCGCGGCCGACACGATCATCGAAGCAACCAGGCACACGGCGACCGCGATGAAGATCGTCTTGCCAACCGAGTCCGGCGAGGCCGCCAGGAACCGGGCGATGGCGCCTTTGGGTTCAGGGGATTGCGTATCAGACATGGCGACGCGCCCTCCGTTTGATGTTTGCCTGAACGACGAAGTGGTCGATCAGCGGCGCAAAGACGTTGCCGAACAGGATGGCCAGCATCATGCCTTCGGGGAAGGCCGGGTTCACCACCCGGATCATCACGACCATGACCCCGATCAGCGCGCCATAGATATAGCGGCCCATATTGGTGTGGCTGGCCGAGACCGGCTCGGTCACCATGAAGGCCAGACCGAACGCATAACCGCCCAGCACGACGTGCCAGTACCAAGGCATCGCGAACATCGGGTTGGTGTCCGACCCGATCAGGTTCAGCAGCAGGGTAAAGCCGATGGTCCCTGCCAGACAGCCCACGATCAGGCGGTAGTTGGCAATCTTGGTCATCAGCAGGAAGGCCAGCCCGATCATGCATGCCAGGGTCGATGTCTCACCAAAGCTGCCCTGGATCGAGCCGAAGAAGGCGTTCCACCATGTGATGCCCTCGGCCGCCAGCGCCTGATAGCCGTCAGCGGCCGAAACGGCCAGCGCGGTCGCGCCGGAAAAGCCGTCGACCGGGGTCCAGACCGCGTCGCCCGACATGGATGCGGGATAGGCGAAATACAGGAAGGCGCGCCCCACCAGCGCGGGGTTGAGGAAGTTCTTGCCGGTGCCCCCGAACACTTCCTTGCCGATGACCACACCAAAGATGATCCCCAGGGCCACCTGCCACAGCGGCGCGGTGGCCGGCATGATCAGCGTATACAGCATCGAGGTGACAAGAAAGCCCTCGTTCACTTCATGCCCGCGCACGGTGGCGAAAATCACCTCGAAGGTGCCGCCCGCGACCAGCGTGACTATGTAGATCGGCAGGAAATACATCAGCCCGTGCATCACGTTGGCAAAGATGCTGGACGGGTCCAGAGAAATGCCCAAGGCCTGCAGGACGGCGATGCGCCAACCGGTTGCCGACTCCGGGCCCAGCGTCGCGATTGCCGAGTTGGCCTGGAACCCGGTATTGTACATGCCCCACAGGATGCAGGGGATCGTGGCGATCACGACATAGGTCATGATCCGCTTCATATCCACGTAGGACCGCGCGTGCGGTGCCACGGATGTTACGGTTTTCGGAGTGTAGATGAAGCTTTCCACCATCTCGTAGATGGGGAAGAACTTCTCGTACTTGCCGCCCTTGGTGAAGTTCGGCTCGATCCGGTCAAAGAAGCTGCGCAAACCCATGTGGATCAGCCCTCCTTTTCAATCTTGGTCAGGCAGTCGCGCAGCGCCAGCCCGTATTCATACTTGGCCGGACAGGCAAAGCCCACAAGGCCCAAATCCTCTTCATCCAGCTCCAGCGCGCCCAGGGCCTGCGCCGTGTCGGTATCCATCACCAACAGCGCCCGCAGCAGTTGCGTCGGCAGGTAATCCTGCGGCATGAGCTCTTCGAAGGTACCGGTGGGCACCATGGCGCGGCGGCCACCGTTCAGGTTCGACGTGAAGGCGAACAGCTTTTTGGCAAAGGCCGAACCCAGAACCGGCTGCACCGCGTATTTCGACGGCATCGGACGGATCCAGCCCATCGGGATCTGGTCGTGATCCTCGCGGATGATGCAGATCTGGTGCGCGAAGCGTCCCAGATAAGCGAACGGCCCGGTGGCGTGACGCCCTGACAGGACCGAGCCTGAAATGACGCGGGCCTCGCCGTCGACATTGATCTCGTCGCGGGTCAGATCCTCGGTCGAGGCCCCCATGACGGTGCGGATCAGACGCGGCTGACGCGCGCCAGGGCCGGTCAGGGCCACCACAACGTTCGGGTCCAGATGGCCCGACTGCAGCAGCCGCCCGATGGCGATCACGTCCTGATAGCCGATGGTCCAGACGGTTTTCGCGGCGGTCACGGGTTCGAGGAAATGGATATGCGTCCCGGCCAGGCCCGCCGGATGGGGGCCGCTGAAGGCCGCAGCCTCGACGCCCGGCAGATCGGCGCCGGGGATCGTGTCGCCATCCTTCTGGCACAGATAGGTCTTGCCTTCGGTCAGCTTGGCCACGGCGGCCAGACCGGCGGCAAAGGCCTCGGCCGCGTCATTGATGATCAGCGCGGCATCGGCAGCCAGCGGCTCGCTGTCCATGGCGGTGACGAAAATCGCGGCGGGCGCGGTGCCCGGCTGCGGCATCTTGGAATAGGGCCGCGTGCGGAACGCGGTCCACAGGCCGGCGGCGCACAGCTTGGCGGTGAGGCCCTGCGCGGTCTCGGCATCGCCCACGCCCGAGAAATCGACGCCGGGGTCGTTGGGGTCCGACACTTCGATGACGACGCTCTGCAACACGCGCCGCGCGCCCCGGTTGATGGCCACGACCTTGCCGGTCAGCGGCGCCACCATCATCGCCTCGGGCGCGTCCTTGTGGCAGAACAGCGGCGTGCCGCGCTGGACAGTGTCCCCTTCCTGCACCAGCATCCGTGGTTTGAGCCCGATATAGTCTCCACCCAGCACGCCAACCGAAGAATATGCTGGCCCTGGCTGAATGACCTGTTCAGGCGATCCCTCGATCGGAAGGTCCAGTCCCTTTTTCAGTTTGAAAGTTTGCATGTCGCTACGTTCTTCCAAGCCTTTTTCTTGCGCCCGTCATACAGGGCCCTTTGCTTTGGGCACTGAATAGCGCGGAGTTTCGTCAAGCCCGTCGTAAAAACGACGAGGACCGGCCGAAATCCGCGGGCGTCTCTCTGATTACGGCCCCTTTACGCGGCGAAGCGGCCAAACGCAAACCTGTTACCGCCCAAATCGCGCGCCGTGTAGCTATTTTTACCCGAAACCACGGGCGGAGTACCAAAAACTTGGTAGGAAATTTCGTGTCGCACGGAAGGCCCTGCTGATATAAGCAGCCGGAATGGAGAATACCGATCTTGAGATTTTTCTGGTCGCGACACCCGGTCTGGAGGCTCCCCTCCTCGCCGAAGCGCAGGAGGCCGGATTCGCTGAGGCCCGGCTGGCGCCCGGTGGTGTCACGGTTCGTGGCAACCTGCGCGAGGTCTGGCGTGCCAATCTCCAGTTGCGCGGGGCCAACAAGGTGTTGGTTCGGGTGGGTTCGTTCCCGGCTGTGCATCTGGCTCAGCTGGACAAGCGGGCACGAAAGTTTCCGTGGGGAGATTTTCTGAAACCCGATGTCCCGGTTCGGGTTGAGGCCACTAGCCGAAAATCTCGCATCTATCATGCCGGCGCCGCACGGCAACGGATTGAAGGCGCGATCTCTGACACGTTGGGGGCTCCGATCTCGTCCGAGGCGACGGTCCGTGTTCTGCTGCGAATCGAGAAAGACATCTGCACATTTTCCCTCGACAGTTCCGGAGAGGCGCTGCACAAGCGCGGTCACAAGGAAGCGGTGGCCAAGGCCCCCATGCGCGAAACGATGGCGGCGATGTTTCTGCGCAGTTGCGGCTTTGACGGATCTGAGCCGGTGCTGGACCCGATGTGCGGCTCGGGCACTTTCGTGATCGAAGCCGCGCAGATCGCGATGGGCCTGCCGCCCGGCCGCGACAGAGCCTTTGCCTTTCAGGACTTTGCCGGATTCGACCCCAAGGCATGGGCGGAACTCCGCGCCGACTGGGTCGCAACGCAGACAGATACCGTGTTCCATGGCTCGGACCGTAATGACGGGGCGATCGCGGCCGCGCAGGCGAATGCCAACCGCGCCGGGGTGGACGGCGCGACGCAATTCCAAAAACGCGTAGTCGCTGACCTGAAACCACCCATGGGCGGGCCGGGCCTGATAATCGTCAACCCACCGTATGGGGCACGCATCGGCGATGAAAAACGCCTGCGGTCGCTGTATGGCAGCTTTGGCAAGGTGATGTTGTCCAGGTTTTCCGGCTGGCGTGTCGGCGTCGTCACCAGCAACCAGTCTCTGGCGCGCGCCACCCGCCTGCCGTTGCTGCCTCCGGGTCCGATCGTCGATCATGGCGGTACGAAGATCCGCCTCTATCAAACCGAGGCTCTGCCCTGACCCGTCAATTCCTGCGGGTCCAAGCGGCGGAGTCAGTTCGGACAAAAAGCACACAGAATCCCTCTTGCGCATCAAATCCACTGGGTATAGATCACGCGCCACGGTCGGAGTGTAGCTCAGCCTGGTAGAGCACTGTCTTCGGGAGGCAGGGGTCGGAGGTTCGAATCCTCTCACTCCGACCAATAAAACAAGGCGCCCTGCGGCGCCTTTTTGTTGGTTGGTCGTATCTCCAAATTTGTCCGGGGCAGCAACGTGCTGAATTATTCGGCATCCGCGCACGATCTGCCATCTAGATAGGCGCTTTCCAGGGAATTGAACGCAGCGCTCCGAGGGTGGCATTGCCTCGCTCTGCCTGCTTGGTCAGTTCGATGTTATGAACCAAACGTTGACCGTTGTTGTTGTCGAACAGAACCCGGACCGCGCCGATGCGATCCTCGAGGCCCTGAAAGCGGCGGGGAGCGTCGAGGCGCAGGTGATCGATGGCGTGTCTGAATTGCCGAGCAAGATTGCTGTCCACAATCCCGATGTCGTTCTGATCGACATCGACAATCCATCTCGGGACATGCTTGAAGAACTGACAACCGCCTCCGGCCCGATGGAGCGGCCGGTTGCCATGTTCGTATCCGGGGCTGCAGGCGGCCTGTCCAAAGCTGCGGTCGAAGCAGGTGTCTCGGCCTATGTCGTCGACGGTCTGCATCCCGAAAGGGTCAAGCCCATCATCGACACCGCCATCGCCCGTTTCCAAGTACTGCGCCAGATGCGGACCGAGTTGGCCGAAACCAGACGCGCATTGGAAGAGCGCAAGGTGATCGACCGCGCGAAAGGGCTGTTGATGAAAGCAAAAGGCATTCAGGAAGATGAAGCCTATGCCCTGCTGCGCAAGACCGCCATGAATCAGAATCGTCGGGTGGCCGATGTGGCCGAGGCTTTGGTGACCGCTTCGGGGCTGTTGTCATGAGGGCGGTCTCGCTCCGAGCGGCCTATATGCCGTTGGTCGATGCAGCCCCCCTGATCGTGGCGCACGAGATGGGATATGATCAGGCCGAGGGCATCTCTCTGGACCTGCGCCCCGCCCCGTCCTGGTCCTCGTTGCGGGACATGCTGGCCTTCGGTCATGTTGATGCGGCACATCTGCTGTCCCCTGTCCCGGTGGCCATGGCGCTGGGGCTTGGAGGGATCGTCACGCCCCTTTCGGCCGTATCGGTCCTGTCGGTCAATGGAAACGTGATCGGCGTTGGCCGCCAACTGGAGGCGCGGCTGCGCGAAAATGGCTATGCCTTCGACTTCAGCGATGCTTTTGCGGCCGGAGCGGCCTTGGCAAAGGCGGCCGGTGGAACGCTGACCTTCGGGGTTCCGTTTCCGTTTTCCATGCATGTGGAACTGCTGCGATATTGGGTCAGCGGCACGGAACTCGCCTCGACCCAGGTTGAGATCCGCACTGTTCCCCCACCGTTGATGGCCCAGGCCCTGGCCGCCGGGGAGATCGATGCTTTCTGCGTGGGAGAGCCCTGGGGGTCGTTTTCCGTCGATGACCGGGTGGGTGCGCTCCTGCTCCCGGGAAACGCGATTTGGTCCTGCGCCCCTGAAAAGGTGCTGGCCGTGCGAACGGAATGGGCGCAGACGGAACCACATCTGACGGGCGCGCTGCTGCGGGCGATCTGGCGGGCGGGCCGATGGCTTTCAATTTCCGAAAGCCTGACCACGGCGTCGGAGATGCTGGCGCAAAGGCTCTATCTTGATGTTCCCGCGGACCTGGTCGACCGGGCATTGACCGGCCAATTTGCGATTTCAGCGCGCGGCGACCAGCGTCAGGTCGACCGTTTTGTCACTTTTCATGAAGGCGCGACGGGTTTTCCGTGGCGCAGTCAGGCCAAATGGATCGCGCACCACATGGCGCGAAGATATGGACTGGATCCGTCAGATGCCGAGCGTACGGCAGCCGATGTGTTCCAAAGTGACCTGTATCGGCGCGAGCTGCAGGGAATCGGTGTTGTCATGCCCGCCGATTCTGAAAAGCCCGAGGGTGCCGGCAACGACCCGACGCTAGTGTCCGGCCCGGGTGGAAAGTTGATGTTGCCGCAAAACGTCTTTTTCGACAGTCGGATTTTTGAGCCTTCCCAGTAAGTGCGCCTAATTTTTTTGCACTGCAGCGTCAAATTATGCTGCGTTGCAGAATTTTCACCTGATGGCCGTCAATTTCGGATGACTCATCTGCTCACCGGTGCCTTTATCAGGACAACGGCAGGCAACGTCGCCCACCGTAGGAATTCGCCCGATGTCTTGGGCAAAACTTCTGAGCAAAGCCGCTCGACCAACCGCCTTCTCCTTCCGGCGGTGTGTGTCGGCGGCTTTTTTTTGGCCCGAACGTTGCTCGGGTCGCCACCCAGCCCGGTTTGGGCCGGACCGAAAGGAACAAAGATGAAAAAACTCATTCTGAGTCTTGTTGCGACGACAGCCCTTGTTGCGCCGGCCACCGCAGAAATGCTGGAGCTGGAAAAGGACGAACTGACCTTCGGCTTCATCAAGCTGACCGACATGGCGCCGCTGGCCGTTGCCTATGAGCAGGGGTATTTCCTGGACGAGGGTCTGTTCGTGACGCTCGAGGCGCAGGCCAACTGGAAGGTTCTGCTGGACGGCGTCATCGGCGGCCAGCTGGACGGCGCGCATATGCTGGCCGGTCAACCGCTGGCAGCGACCATCGGCTATGGAACCGAGGCGCATATCATCACGCCCTTCTCCATGGACCTGAACGGCAACGGCATCACGGTATCCAACGAGGTCTGGGCCGAGATGAAGCCCAACATCCCGGTGATGGACGATGGCCGCCCGCAGCACCCGGTCAGCGCCGAGGCACTGGCTCCGGTGGTCGAGAAGTACAAGGCCGAGGGCAAACCCTTCAACATGGGCATGGTGTTCCCGGTTTCGACCCACAATTACGAACTGCGCTACTGGCTGGCCGCCGGGGGCCTGAACCCGGGCTATTACAGCCCCGAAAACGTGACCGGTCAGATCGGCGCGGACGTGTTCCTGTCGGTCACCCCGCCGCCGCAGATGCCCGCGACGCTCGAGGCCGGCACGATCCATGGCTATTGCGTGGGCGAGCCGTGGAACCAGCAGGCGGTGTTCAAGGGCATCGGCGTTCCGGTCATCACCGACTACGAGCTGTGGAAGAACAACCCCGAAAAGGTATTCGGCATCACCGCCGAATTCGCAGAAGAATACCCGAACACCACCTTGGCCGTGACCAAGGCGCTGATCCGTGCGGCGATGTGGCTGGACGAGAACGACAATGCCAACCGTCCCGAGGCGGTCGAGATCCTGAGCCGCCCGGAATATGTAGGGGCCGATTACGAGGTGATCGCCAACTCGATGACCGGCACGTTCGAATACGAAAAGGGCGACAAGCGCGAGGTGCCCGATTTCAACGTGTTCTTCCGCTACAACGCGACCTATCCGTTCTATTCCGACGCGGTCTGGTACCTGACCCAGATGCGCCGCTGGGGGCAGATCCCCGAAGCCAAGGCAGACAGCTGGTATGACGAGGTCGCCAAGTCGGTCTACAAGCCCGAGATCTATCTGCATGCCGCGCGCCTTCTGGTCGAAGAAGGCCTGGCAGACGAGGCTGATTTCCCCTGGGACAGCGACGGCTACAAGGCACCCACCCCGGCCGAGGACATCATCGACGGCATTCCCTTCGATGGCCGTGCGCCGAATGCCTATCTCGAAAGCCTGCCGATCGGCCTGAAGGGCGACCAGAAGGTCGTCGGGACCGAAATCCAAGGCTGACCCCGAACCGCCCTGCCCGGCTGCGGTCGGGCAGGGCCCCTGAAACGCCCCGCCATCGCAAGGACGCATCAGATGACAACGGTCGATCCGGAATTCAACGCAGACGCCGCACGGGACGCGCGCCGCGCCCGTCTATTCACCCGCATCAACGCCGCCGACAAATGGTTCCAGGTGCTGGGCCTCAGCTGGGCCACCCCGGTTCTCAAGGCCGCCGCCGGCGACAATCCCCGCGCCCAGATGGCCGAGATCTGGCGGCTGCTGATCGTGCCGATCCTGTCGATCTGCGCCTTTCTGCTGCTGTGGGCGACGCTGGCCCCCAAGGTACAGACATCGCTTGGGGCGGTGCCCGGCCCGGCGCAGGTCTGGGAGGAAATGGTCAACCTGAATCAGGACGCGCAGGCCAAGGCCGCCAAACGCGCCAAGTTCGAGGCGATGGTCGAAAAGCGGAACCAGAAGCTGATCGAGGCCGGACGCGCGGACGAGGTCAAGCAGGTCGCCTATACCGGCGCGCCGTCTTACTACCAGCAGATCTGGACCTCGATCAAAACCGTGTTCTTCGGGTTCCTGATCGCCACGGTCGTGGCGGTGCCGCTGGGCATCGCGGCGGGGCTGTCGCCCACCGCAAACGCGGCGCTGAACCCGCTGATCCAGGTGTTCAAACCGGTCTCGCCGCTGGCTTGGCTGCCGATCGTGACGATGATCGTCTCGGCCGTCTATGTCACCAATGACGGCTGGTTCGCGAAATCCTTCCTGATCTCGGCCATCACGGTGACGTTGTGTTCGCTGTGGCCCACGCTGATCAACACCTCGTTGGGCGTGGCCTCGATCGACAAGGATCTGGTGAACGTGTCCAAGGTTCTGAAGATGAACACCTGGACCAAGATCACCAAGCTGGTGCTGCCGTCGGCGCTGCCGCTGATCTTCACCGGCCTGCGCCTGTCGCTGGGCGTGGGCTGGATGGTCCTGATCGCGGCCGAGATGCTGGCGCAGAACCCGGGCCTGGGCAAATTCGTCTGGGACGAGTTCCAGAACGGCTCGTCCAGCTCGCTGGCCCGGATCATGGTGGCGGTCTTCACCATCGGCATCATCGGCTTCCTGCTGGACCGGGTGATGTACGCGCTGCAGTCCCTGTTTACCTTTACCAACAACCGGTGAGCGTGATGAGCATCCTCAGCTTCGAAAACGTCTCGAAATCCTTCGGCGAAGGCACCGGGCGCACCGATGTTCTGAACGGCATCGACCTGCAGGTGCAGGAGGGCGAGTTCCTGGTGATCCTGGGCTTTTCCGGCACCGGCAAGACCACGCTGATCAACCTGATGGCCGGGCTGGACATGCCCAGCCGCGGGCAGGTCACCTTCAAGGGCGCGCCTATCAAGGGGCCGGGACCGGAACGCGGCGTGATCTTTCAGAACTACTCGCTGATGCCGTGGCTGACGGTCAGCGGCAATGTCGGACTGGCGGTCGATACGGTCTTTCCGGGCCTGCCCAAGGCCGAGAAGGCCGCGAAGGTGGCCCATTTCGTCAAGATGGTCGGCCTAAGTCACGCGGCGTCGCGCCGGCCGGCCGAATTGTCGGGCGGGATGCGCCAGCGGGTCAACGTAGCCAGGGCGCTGGCCATGAACCCCGAGGTCTTGTTGCTGGACGAGCCGCTGTCGGCACTGGACGCTCTGACCCGCGCCAACCTGGCCGACGAGATCGAGCGCATCTGGGAAGCCGACCGCAAGACCTGCGTGCTGATCACCAATGACGTGGACGAGGCGATCATTCTGGCCGACCGGATCATCGCCCTGAACCCCGACGGCACGCTGGGGCAGGAGTTCCGCGTCTCGATCCCGCGCCCGCGCGACCGGGCGGCGATGAACACCGATGAAACCTTCAAGCGCCTGCGCGCCGAGGTCACCAAATACCTGATGGATGTGGGGATCGAGGCCAAGGTCGAAGGCACCCGCATCCTGCCCGAGGTCACGCCGATCCACGGCGTGCCCACCGCCGTGACCGAGGCGCAGAAGGGCATGATCGACAGCCGGTTTCTGGATTTCTCGCAACTGCACAAGGTCTATCCCACGCCCAAGGGGCCGCTGACCGTGGTCGAGGACTTCGATCTGAAGATCGACAAGGGCGAGTTCATCTCGCTGATCGGCCATTCGGGCTGCGGCAAATCCACGGTGCTGACCATGGCGGCGGGGCTGAACGAGATTTCCAAGGGCGCGATCAAGCTGGATGGCCGCCACGTCGAAGGCGCCGACCCTGAACGCGCGGTGGTGTTCCAGTCACCCAACCTGTTCCCGTGGCTGTCCGCGAAAGAGAACGTGGCGATCGGGGTCGACAAGGTCTATCCGAACGCCAGCCAGGCCGAACGGCAGGACGTGGTGGAATACTACCTGGAACGCGTCGGCCTGGCCGATGCGATGGACAAGCAGGCCAGCGACCTGTCGAACGGCATGAGACAGCGCGTCGGCATCGCCCGCGCCTTTGCCCTGTCGCCCAAGCTGCTGCTGCTGGATGAACCTTTCGGGATGCTCGACAGCCTGACCCGCTGGGAGCTGCAGGAGGTTCTGATGGAGGTCTGGTCGCGCACCAAGGTCACCGCGATCTGCGTCACCCATGACGTGGACGAGGCGATCCTGCTGGCCGACCGGGTGGTGATGATGACCAACGGCCCGCAGGCTACGATCGGCAAGATCACCCGCGTGGACCTGCCGCGCCCGCGCACCCGCAAGGCGTTGCTCGAACATCCCGACTATTACGCCTACCGGCAGGAAGTTCTGGATTTTCTCGAAGAATACGAACACGGCGCCAAGCCGAAATCGCCCGCCCCCAAGGCCATTGCAGCGGAGTGACCCCATGAAACAGAAACTTGTCGTGATCGGTGCCGGGATGGCGTCGGGCCGCGTGCTTGAACATCTGACCGAGACCGCGCCAGATGTGTTCGACATCACGCTTTTCAACGCCGAACCGCGCGGAAACTACAACCGCATCATGCTCAGCCCGGTTCTGTCGGGCGAGAAGACCTATGAGGACATCGTCATCCATGACGGCGACTGGTACGCGCAACGGGGCATCGCCTGCCGCTTTGGCGAGCATGTGGTGAAGATCGACCGCGAGATGAAGGTGGTCGAGGGCGAAA
The DNA here is from genome assembly GCF_059613385.1 of Ruegeria sp. BHSA162. Lineage (NCBI taxonomy): Bacteria > Pseudomonadati > Pseudomonadota > Alphaproteobacteria > Rhodobacterales > Roseobacteraceae > Ruegeria > Ruegeria sp. BHSA162. Next base: position 16,818 of record NZ_JBXWSK010000043.1, on the reverse strand, counting down.
ACGGCCATGTGCCCTATGACAAGCTGCTGATCGCAACCGGCTCGGCCCCGTTCATCATTCCGGTTGCGGGCAAGGACCTGCCCGGCGTCATCACCTATCGCGATCTGGACGACACCAACGCGATGATCGACGCGGCCGCCAAGGGTGGCAACGCGGTGGTGATCGGCGGCGGTCTTCTGGGGCTCGAGGCCGCGGCGGGGCTGGCCGAGCGCGGCATGACCGTTACCGTGGTGCACCTGATGGGCCACCTGATGGAGCGGCAGCTGGACGAAGCCGCCGGATACCTGCTGCGCAAGGATCTGGAACGCCGCGGGATCACCGTGCGGACCCAGGCCTCGACCAAGGCCATTCTGGGCGAAGGGCGTGCCGAGGCGGTGCTACTGGAAAGCGGCGAGACGCTGCCCGCCGATCTGGTGGTGATGGCCGTCGGCATCCGCCCCGAAACCCGGCTGGCCACCGATGCCGGGCTGGACGTGGCCCGCGGGATCGAGGTGAACGCGCAGATGCAGAGCTCGGACCCGGATGTGCTGGCCGTGGGCGAATGCGTCGAATTCGACGGCCACCTGTTCGGCCTGGTGGCGCCGCTTTACGATCAGGCCAAGGTCGTGGCCAATACCCTGCTGGGCCAGCCGGATGCATTCGTGGTCAAGGAACTCGCCACCAAGCTGAAGGTCACCGGCTGCGACCTGTTCAGCGCCGGAGACTTCGCCGAGGGCGAGGGACGCGAGGACATCGTGTTCCGCGACCCGGCGCGCGGGGTCTACAAACGGCTGGTGATCGAAGACGACCGCCTGATCGGCGCGGTCATGTATGGCGACACCGCCGATGGCAGCTGGTTCTTCAGCCTGATCAAGGACGGCACCGACATCGACGAGATGCGCGACACGCTGATCTTCGGCCCGGCCTATCAGGGGGGCGACACCGCGGACCCTCTGTCAGCCGTTGCAGCATTGCCGCCTGAGGCGGAGATCTGCGGCTGCAACGGCGTATGCAAGGGCACCATCGTCGAGGCGATCGCCGCCGGGGCCACCGATCTGGCCGCCGTGCGCGCCAGCACCAAGGCCAGCGCATCCTGCGGAACGTGCACGGGTCTGGTCGAACAGGTCCTGCAGGTCACGCTTGGCGATGAGTTCCAGATGCCGGCGGCGCAACCGATCTGCGGGTGCACCGATCTGACCCACGAGGACGTGCGCCGCCTGATCAAGGCGCAAGAGTTGAAAAGCCAGGCCGCCGTCTGGCAGGAGCTGGGCTGGAAAACGCCCAATGGCTGCCATGTCTGCCGGCCGGCGATCAACTATTACCTGCTGGCCGACTGGCCGCTGGAGTATCAGGACGACCCGCAAAGCCGGTTCGTCAACGAACGCAAACACGCCAACATCCAGAAGGACGGCACCTTCAGCGTCGTGCCCCGCATGTGGGGCGGCATCACCAACCCGGCCGAGCTGCGCGCCATCGCCGACGCAGCCGAGAAATACGACGTGCCCACCGTCAAGGTCACCGGCGGTCAGCGCATCGACCTGCTGGGCGTCAAGGGCGAGGACCTGCCCGCCATCTGGGCCGATCTGAACCGGGCCGGTCTGGTCTCGGGGCACGCCTATTCCAAGGGTCTGCGCACGGTCAAAACCTGTGTCGGCACCGATCACTGCCGCTTCGGAACCCAGGACAGCACCGGCCTTGGCATCAAGCTGGAACAGATCCTGTGGGGATCGTGGACACCGCACAAGCTCAAGCTGGCGGTTTCGGGCTGCCCCCGCAACTGTGCCGAGGCGACCTGCAAAGATATCGGCGTGGTCTGCGTGGACTCGGGCTATCAGATCGGCATCGGCGGGGCGGCCGGGATGGACGTCAAGGAAACCGAACTGCTGTGCCAGGTCCCGACCGAGGACGAGGCGATCGAGGTGGTGATGGCCGTCACCCAGGCCTATCGCGAGGGCGGCAAGTATCTGGACCGGCTGTACAAATGGCTGGCCAAGGTCGGCATGGACTGGGTCAGGGCCAATGTGGTCGACGACCTCGAAAACCGGCGGGCATTGGTCGAGCGGTTCGAACTGTCGCAGAGCATCTATCGCAAGGACCCCTGGGCCGAGCATGTGCGCGACAAGGCGCCGAGCTATGCCCCGATTGCAGATTTCACCCTGGAGGCCGCGGAATGAGCTGGATCGACATCGGACATATCGACGACGTGCCGCTGCGGGGCGCACGTCTGGTGAAAACCCGTCTTGGCTGCATCGCCATCTTCCGCACGGCCGAGGCGGAACTGTTCGCGGCCAGCAATGCCTGCCCACACAAGGGCGGCCCGCTGTCCGAAGGCATCGTGCATGGCCAGTCGGTGACCTGCCCGCTGCACAACTGGGTGTTCGACCTGAATACGGGCGAGGCTCAAGGCGCGGATGAAGGCCGGATCACCACCTATCCGGTTCGGCTAGAGGGCGGGCGCATCCTGCTGGACGCCCGCGCCGTCACCGAGCGGAGCGCCGCGTGATGGACGGCTCGAACCTGCCCGAGGTGCGATCCACCTGCGCCTATTGCGGCGTGGGCTGCGGCGTGCTGCTGCGCCCGGACGGGGCCGGCGGTCTGACCGTGCGGGGCGACCCGGACCACCCGGCGAATTTCGGACGGTTGTGTTCCAAGGGCACAGCTTTGGGTGAAACGGTCGGGCTGGGCCACCGCCTGCTGACACCGCGCGCCTTTGGCCGGGATGTGGGCTGGGACGACGCACTGCAACTGGTGGCCGACCGGTTCCGCGAAACGATCGCGGCGCATGGTCCCGACAGCGTGGCCTTCTATGTCTCGGGGCAGTTGCTGACCGAGGATTACTATGTGGCCAACAAGCTGATGAAGGGCTTCATCGGATCGGCCAATATCGACACCAATTCGCGGCTGTGCATGGCCTCGACCGTGGCCGGGCACAAGCGGGCCTTTGGCACCGACACCGTGCCCGGCACCTACGAGGATCTGGACCAGGCCGATCTGGTGGTACTGGTCGGGTCGAACCTGGCGTGGTGCCACCCGGTTCTGTACCAGCGCGTTCTGGCGGCACGGCAGGCGCGCGGCACCCGGATCGTGGTGATCGACCCGCGCCGCACCGCCAGCTGCGATCAGGCCGATCTGCATCTGGCGCTGAATCCGGGCAGCGACGTGGCGCTGTTCAACGGGCTGCTGACCGAGATTCATCGGCGCGGGGCCGTGGACCCGGACTTCGTGAGGCTAACCTCGGGTCTGGAAGCCGCACTGGAAACGGCCGGAAACGACCAGATCTCGGAAACCGGCCTGCCTGCCGAAAAACTCGCCGCATTTTTCGATCTATGGATCAATACCCCGCGCGTCGTGACGGTCTTCAGCCAGGGAGTGAACCAATCCTCCAGCGGGACCGACAAAGTCAACGCCATTCTGAACTGCCATCTGGCCACCGGTCGGATCGGACGGCCGGGAATGGGCCCGTTCTCGGTCACCGGCCAACCCAACGCGATGGGTGGGCGCGAAGTGGGTGGTCTGGCCAACACGCTGGCTTGCCATCTGGACATCGAAAACGCCGATCATCGCGCCGCGGTTCAGGCGTATTGGCAGGCGCCTGCAATACCGCAGTCTCCGGGGCTGAAGGCCGTGGACATGTTCCGTGCGGTCGAAGATGGGCAGATCAAGGCCCTTTGGATCATCCACACCAACCCGGCGGCAACCATGCCCGAAGCTGACAGGGTCAGCCGCGCAATCGCCGCCTGCTCGTTCACGGTCGTCAGTGATCTGACGTTGAATACCGATACGGCGCGTCTGGCCGACGTTGTGTTGCCGGCCGCTGGGTGGGCCGAAAAGAACGGAACTGTCACGAATTCGGACCGAACCATCAGCCGGCAACGCGCCGTTTTGCAGTCACCGGGCCAAGCGCGCCCGGATTGGGACATCCTGGCCGAAGTTGGCCGCCGCATGGGATGGAAAACCGCGTTCGACTACGCTTCACCGGCCGAGATATTCCGGGAATACGCCGCAATGTCCCAAATCGCCGCGCAGTTCGGGAAAGACTTCGACATTTCGGGCTTCTCCGAAATTGACGAGGCGGGCTATGCCGAATTGGAACCCACCCGCTGGCCATTGGGTCGCAAGGGTGCAGGTGGGAGATTTTTTGGTGACGGACACTTCTTTCACTCCGACAGGAAGGCCCGGATCGTTCCCGTTGCTCATCGGCGTCCGGCAGCCCTGCCCGGACCGAAATATCCCTTTGTGATGAACACCGGACGCACACGGGATCAATGGCACACCATGACCCGGACCGGTCTTTCAGCCCGCCTGTCCGCCCATCTGGCCGAGCCGTTTGTGGACATTCATCCCCAGGACACCGCCCGCGAGGGGATATCCAGCGCAGATCTTGTCGAGGTCACCAGTCCCACTGGGCGTGGTATCTTTCGCGCGCGCATCACCCAAGATGTTCGCATCGGTCACGTCTTTGCCCCCATCCATTGGACTGCGGAAACGGCCCCTTCGGGCCGGGTGGACATGCTGGTTCCCGGCACTACTGATCCGATTTCCGGACAACCCGAAAGCAAGGCAACACCCGTTTCGATCTCGGTCATGCAGGCGGCGTGGTACGCCTTTGCAGTCTCCAGGAACCCCCTGATCCCCTCGGTCGCTTACCGGGCGACGGCCCGAACGGACAACGGTTACAGGACAGAGCTGGCTGATCATGCCCGGATACTGAATTGGGAAAAAACCGCCCGCGAATGGTTTGCGCTGACCGATGCGGACGCGGTCACGGCAGGTGACCCCGCCCGCGGTTCATTTCGCATTGCGTTGTCGCAGAACGGATGCCTGCAAGCGGCATTGTTCGTGTCGCCGCGCCCGCTGCCCCTGATGCGGGACTATCTTGCGTCGATGCCGGACATACCACCCGCACAGTTTCTGACCGGCCGCGCACCCGCAGATGCCAAGGACACCGGACCGATCATCTGCGCCTGTTTTGGCGTCGGGTTGAAGACGATCGTTGACGCGATCTCGTGCGGGAAAGCGATCAGTGTCGACGCTATCGGCGCGGCGTTGAGCGCCGGAACAAATTGCGGGTCTTGCCGGCCTGAATTGGGTGCCCTGATCGACCGGTATTCCCCGGATGCCGCCGACAACCTGAGCCGACAATTGCAGGGAGACGTCGCCTAGCCCGGTCGCATTTCTGTTGACAGGTGATCCCGCGATGGGCAGCATTTTTCTATCGGATCGACAATCAGAGTGATCAAGCCGTGATTGACTGCGCCAAAGATACCCAAGGCCGCCGGGCAACCGGTTGCAACCTCGTCGTCTGACGAGGGACGGGTTTTTTCGCAGTCTTCGGATGCTGAACCAGCAGCCCGAAACGATCTAAAACTTCTGCCCATGGCTTCATTTTATGCTTAATCACGCTGGGCTTCGGCTGGCCGTCGATATTGGCGGCACATTTACCGATACCGTTCTGATGGACGGGCAATCCAATATCCTCGCAACGACGAAAACTCCGACGACACCGGACAACCCAACCGTCGGCGCCTTGATTGGTGCAAAGCGCGTTCTGGATGACGCCAATGCCGGTTTCCCGCAGGTTTCCGGGTTCATTCACGGCACCACTCTGGCCACCAATGCCCTGATCGAGCGGCGGGGTGCCCCGGTTGCGACAATAACCACCGACGGGTTTCGGGACATACTCGAGATTGGGTACGAACGTCGCTACAGCCAGTATGACATCAATCTGGTCAAGCCCAACCTGCTGGTCCCACGCGCACGTGCCTTCACGATCGGCGGGCGAATGGATGCACGTGGTGACGAACTGACACCGCTGGATGTCGCCGGTATGAGCGATCTGGTGCGCCGGATTGAGGATACCGACGCCCAGTCCGTGGCGGTATGCCTGATGCATTCCTATGCCAACCCAAAGCACGAGCTGGCTCTGCGAGACCAGTTGCTCAGGGCTCTCCCCGACCTGGCTATCTCGCTCTCGCACGAAGTCAGCCCCGAGGCGCGCGAATTTGACCGCCTGTGCACCACCATCGCCAACGCCTATATCCAGCCCCAGATGGCCGGGTACCTGGCCGAGTTCCAATCCCGCTTCGCCGCAGAGGGGCTGACCTGCCCCATTCTCATGATGACGGCCGGCGGCGGTATGACAACATTGGAAACGGCCGCCCGCCTGCCGATCCGGTTGGTCGAATCCGGCCCGGCCGGTGGGGCCATCCTTGCCGCACGGATCGCGGCTGAAACCGGTGCGCGCGCCGTAACCAGCTTTGACATGGGGGGGACGACGGCCAAGCTGTGCCTGATTGATGCTTTCCGCCCGCAGACCGCGCGCAGGTTCGAAATCGCAAGGGCCGCGCGCTTCATCAAAGGTTCAGGCATGCCGGTGCGCGTCCCCGTGATCGAGATGATCGAAATCGGCGCAGGCGGCGGCTCGATTGGCAGGGTCGATCGGCTGGGCCGCCTGCAGGTTGGCCCCGAAAGTGCCGGCGCACAGCCAGGCCCTGCCGCCTTCGGCAATGGCGGCAGGGCGGCGACCGTGACAGACGCCGATGTGGTGCAGGGCCTGATCGAACCCGGCCGGTTTGCCGAAGGCCGACTGACGATTGACACAGCTGCCGCCGAACAGGCCATCACCGTGGAAATCGGGAGCGCGCTGGACCTGGCACCGGACCTGGCCGCACGTGGTCTCAGCGAAATCGTGGACGAAAGCATGGCCGCCGCCGGTCGGATGCACGCGGTCGAGTCCGGAAAAGAGTTGGCAACCCGAGTGATGATCGCCTTTGGCGGCAATGGGCCATTGCACGCAACGCGAGTGGCCCGGCGGTGTCAGGTCGACCAAATCGTGATCCCGAAGAACCCGGGCGTAGGGTCAGCGGTCGGATTTCTGTATGCCCCGGTCGCCTTCGAAATCGTCCGGTCGCGCTATGCCACTCTGGACCAGCCGGATCTCGACGGCCTCAACGCCTTTTTTGACGAAATGACAGCCGAGGCGCTGGCCGTGGTCCGCGCCGGTGCACCCGAAGCCGAGTTGTCGATCCGAAAACAGGCCTTCATGCGGTACCACGGCCAGGGTCATGAGATCGAGATCGCGCTTCCGGATCGGGCACTTGGGCCTGCAGACATCGAAATCCTGCGCCGGGATTTCGAATCCGAGTACAGCCGGTTGTTCCGCCGCGCTGTACCGGGAATGGCGATCGAGATTCTCAACTGGTCCGTCGAGGTGTCGTCACCCGCCCCTGCCCTCAGCCGGGTTCCTGACGCAGCCCAACAGCGCACGGCGCGGCCGTGCGACCATCGACGCATTCTTTGTGATGTCAGCGGGCATTGGTGCGACGCCAGTATCTACGATCGATCCGGTCTTGAACCCGGCGATTGGCTGCGCGGACCGGCGCTGATTGCCGAGCCTCAAACCACCACATTCGTCAGCGCGGATTTTCAGGCCAGCGTCGATGGCGGCGGCAATCTCTGGCTCAACCGGATACAGGAGGACGCCGAATGAACACGACGAATACCCGTCTGCAGGTCATGTGGAACCGGCTGCTAGCGGTGGTCGAAGAACAGGGCCAGGCGCTGATCCGCGCCGCCTTTTCTCCGATCGTTCGTGAATGCGGCGACATATCCGCCGGCATTTTTGATGTACGCGGCCGTATGCTGGCCCAAGCCGTTACTGGAACGCCGGGCCACATCAACACGATGGCCGAAGCGGTTAAGACCCTGTGCGGGCGATACTCCCGCTCCGAAATGAAGCCAGGCGATATTTTTCTGACCAACGATCCTTGGATCGCATCTGGCCATTTGAACGATTTCCTGCTGATGATGCCGGTTTTTCATCGTGGCAATGTGGTTGGGTTTTCGGCCTGCACCTCGCATCTGGTCGACCTCGGCGGTTTGGGCATGGGTCCCGAAGGCTCGGATATCTTTGATGAGGGGCTTCGAATCCCGCCGTGCAAACTGGTCGACCAAGGCCAGTTGAGCGCGCTGCTGATGGATATCGTCAAAGCCAACTCGCGCGAGCCCATCGCCAATGAGGGCGACATCTACGCATTGATCGCGTGCTGCGAAACGGGCGCAGCGCGTCTGGCCGACATGATGGTCGAGTTTGGCATCGATACTCTGGACAGCCTGGCCGATTACATCATCGAAACCTCGCGCCGCGGCACGATCGAGGCCATTTCGGCGCTGCCGAATGGCACGTGGCACAATGTGCTGACCGTCGATGGGTACGAGTGCGAGATCGACTTGTGCGCGGCCCTGACCATCGCGGATGACCGGGTTCTGATCGACTTTTCGGGCACATCGGGCTTGTCGCGCAAAGGCATCAACGTGCCGCTCAACTATGCAACGGCCTATACGGTATTTGCCCTGCGCTGCATCATCGGCCCTGACATCCCCAACAATGCAGGCTCTTTGGCGCCATTCCACGTGACGGGACCGGCGGATTGCATCCTGAATGCGCAGCCACCCGCTCCGGTGGCCATGCGCCATACGTTGGGACAGATGACCCCGGATCTGGTCTATGGCTGCCTGTCGCAGGCTCTGCCGGACGCCGTGCCGGCCGAAGGTGCATCGTGCATGTACGACCTGCCTCTGCGCCACGCACCCGAGGCGGTTTCCCGCGGTGGCACGCAGTTTGCTCTGGAATTGGTGTTCAGCGGCGGAACCGGCGCAAGGCCAAGCCTGGATGGCCTGTCGGCGACGGCCTTCCCCTCGGGTGTTTGGGGCAGCCAAGTCGAGACAACCGAGGCTGTCGCGCCTGTCCTGATCACGCGTCGCGAATTGCGCCAAGACAGCGGTGGCCCCGGTCGCCTCCGCGGCGGATTGGGGCAGGACATCGAAATACGCTCCTCCACCGGCGAGGATTTTATGCTGTTCCTTTCGGTCGAACGCATCGCAAACCCAGCCAAGGGACGGCACGGCGGACTGGCGGGCGCGCCCGGTCGCATCCGTCTCGGCCCCGACGGCCCGGACTTGCCGGGCAAGGGCGAGGTGCGAATTGGCGGCGGCGAAACGCTGATCTTCCAAACTCCGGGCGGCGGCGGATTTGGGCCACCCGATGAAAGGTCACCCTTGGCTGTTCGACAGGATGTGCGGGACGAGCTTGTGAGCGCCCGGGCCGCGCAGCATGTCTATGGGGTAAAGCCATGATCCGTCCCGTTTCCCATGTCGCTGCCATGTCACCCTATGCGTTGGCTCAGCTGGATCCGCCGGCAGGACAGCGCCTTGTTTCGCTGTCGCAGAACGAAAGCCTGCGCCCGCCAAGTCCCTTGGTCGGACAGGCCGTCGCAGAGGCGGCCGCGAACTGGCACCTCTACCCGGACCCGGACTGGACGGCATTGCGTGCGCGACTGGCGGAGCTTCATGGCCTGCCCGAGCAAGGTCTGTTGTGCGGGAACGGGTCGATGGAGCTGATTGCGGGTCTGGCGCTGGCCTTTGCCGGACCAGACGCCGCCGTTCTTGCCCCTGCGAACGCATACCCGTTTTTTCGTACCGTGGCTCAGTTGGCTCGCGCCCGTTTCGACACTGCCGCCGAGGTGGACGGATGCGTATCCGTCGACGCGCTTCTGGCGGCCGTGCAACCGGATACCAGGTTGGTGTTTGTGGCCAATCCCGGCAACCCGACAGGCACCCGTATCTCCCGCCGCGATCTGCTGCGGCTTCGGGAAGGGTTGCGGGACAACACCCTGCTTGTGATCGACGAGGCCTATGGCGAGTTCGCCGATGATCTGAACGAGCCGATGTTCGACCTTGTCGCGCGGGCGGACACGGTCGTTCTTCGAACTCTGTCCAAGGCCTACGGGCTGGCCGGGTTTCGCGTGGGCTGGGGCCTGTTCCCGCCGCAGATCGCCGTCCAGATACGCAAGGTGATGAGCCCAAACAACGTGTCGGTGTGCGGACAGGCGGCTGCCTTGGCCGCTCTGAACGATCAGAGCTACATGCGCGAGACATGTGCCCTCACTGCCGAGCTGCGCGACCGGTTCGCCAATCGCCTTCGGTCCGCCGGGTTCGACGTTCCCAAAAGTCATACCAACTTTCTTCTGATCCGCTTTGCGGACCAATCCACCGCGACCAGAGCCGACAAAGCCCTAAGGGAAAAAGGCATATTCCTGAGACCGCAATCCGGCGCGGGACTGGCCAATTGCCTACGTGCCACCATCGGTCAGACTGCAGACCTCGAACTCATGGCCGCGGTTCTGGAACGTTGGGCCGAGGAGTATCAGCCATGACGCAGAGAAATTTCCACCCATCCAGAGGCCGGTCCCGTTTCGGTATTCTCGTGCCGTTCACGAACACCAATCTCGAACCCGACATGACGATGCTGCGGCCCGAGGGCGTTTCACTGCACTTTGCCCGAATGGGTGGCTATGATCAGGAAGAAATACCCGATGCTGCCCAAATGCACGGTCTTGGCACCGCCGATCTGGATGAGCCGCTCAGGCTTTTGCATGGTGTCCGGCCGGATGTCATTCTTTATGGGTGTACCTCGGCAACGCTGACCCATGGCCCGGCCTTCGATCGCGAACTTGCCGACCGTATCAGGACCAGCAGCGGGGCGCAGACCGTTACGGCCGCGGGCGCCTTGGTGCATGCACTGCATACGCTGGAGGCGACACGCATCGGCTTTGCCTCTCCCTATGTCGCAGACATCAATGACTTGGCAATCCGGTTCCTGGCCGAGACTGGCATTTCAACCGTGTCGCGGTCCGAAGTGACAGGCCAGCTGGACAATTACGGCCAAGGCGCCCTGACCCCACAGGCGGTGTTTGACCTGGGTTTGGCCGCAGACTGCCCCGAGGCCGAGGTGTTGGTTTTGTCCTGTACGGACATGCGCAGCGTGGAAATCATCGACCGGCTTGAAAAAACTGTTAGCAAGCCCGTTCTAACTTCAAATCAGGCGATGGCATTCCAAGCAATGCAAATGGCCGGGATCACCACACCACCGGCCGGATTTGGCCGGCTGATGCTGAACCTGCAACGCTGAGGTCGAGCGCCAGAATGCGCAGTATTTTCAGCCGAGGCTTTTTGGGGTGTTCAAATCTTAAACGCCCTCAATGCCTTGGATTGCTCGTGCTGGAAATACCCGTTGCGGTCACACAGGTCGTTCAAATCGGATTGCAGTTCCTTGGCCTCTTTCGTTCTGCCTTCCTGCACCAGAACCTGCACTTCGGCCGACAGCAGCCAGGCGACGAAGGCTTCCATCTCCATGTCACGCGCCAGTTCAAGACCTCGGTTCAGGACCAGCCGGGCATCCGGAAGTTCACCCAACACCGACTGCACCCGAGCCAGGGGAGCCGCTGCGAAACAGCACAGAACATCGATTCCAGCATCGTCCGACACGCGCAAGGCGCGGCGCAACGCAATGGCGGCGTCAGCCGGTTCATTTCGCTGCCAGCACCAGATCCCCCGCGCGATCAGCGCAAAACTGAGATCATAGGCCTTGCCGGTTTCTTCGGCGATCGACAGCACCTCGCGGATACCGGTATCCGCTTCGTCAAACCGATGCATCATGCTGTTGGCGTTGGCACGGGTCGCAAGCCCGAGCACCGAAATCGACCCGGTGGTGCCCGCTTCGGCCACACGGAACACCGTCTGGAACAGATCCGCATGTTGATCAATCGCCGCCCGTGCGGCCGCGAAGTTGCCGTGAAACCACGCAGCCTGCGCCAGTGCAAAGGCCGCGTTTGCCTGCAGGCGCGGATCTTCGGCGTCGGTTGCGGTTCGCAGCGCGCGCTCAGACACCTCCATTGCTTGCCGTACATCCGCCAAGATCGTCAGCATGATCGCCTGGTCGACCTGAAACGCAACGCGCGCGGATGTGTCCCCCAACGCGTCGGACAAGGCTTCCGCCTCGCGTGAGATGGTCAGGATGCGGTTGAAGTTGCCGCTGGCCACCAGCGAAACGCGCAGACCGCGCCGGGCGCGTAGCCCGAGGTCAACAGCCACCTGAGTGCCGGTCCGCTTTTGAACTTGGTCGATGCACCGCAGGGCGTTTTCGAAATATGAGACGGCGGCCTCGAATGAAAACAGCTTGATCGACATCTCGCCGCACCGCGTATAAGCCTCGGCAGCCTCCAGCCATAACTCGCCTTTGTCCGCGTGACGGGCGATGGACTGTGCCACGTCCAGATCGTCGGATGTGCCGCGGCTCAGCAGAGTTTCATAGATCGCACGGTGCAGCCTTGCGCGGCGCTGGCGTGGAATACTGCGATACCCAACCTTCTGCACCAACGCATGACTGAACCGCAGCTGCTGGCCGTCCTGAGATTCCGGCAGTTCAAGAAAACCGCGTTCCACCAAGGTCGAAATCTGGGCTTTGGCGTCGAAGCCCAGCCGTTGAAGCGTGTCGGCGAGAACGCCCCACGTCCACTGCAACCCGCCGACGGCAACCAGCTGCAGAGCTTTGCGGTCCTCGCTTTGCAGGGCATCAATCCGGGAGGCGATCAACGGTTGAACCCGGGCGGGGATCTCGATGTCGCCCAGGCTGTCCATCGCTCCGTTCTTGAACCCGGCTTGCGACATGCGGTCCCGCATGTGGTGGGCAAATTCTTCAACGAAAAGCGGTGTGCGGCCGCTCATGGCTTCGATGTATGAGCCCAACTGACCATCGATGTCGCTCTGGCCCAGCAAGCGCGTGATCAGGTCCTTGCAGGCCGCCTCGCCCAGCGGGGCGACCGGAACGACCTTGAGCAAGCCCATCGGGTCGTTCGTGAACAGGTTCGCGTTGCGCGATGTCAGGAGGATCAGAACATTCGTTCCCCGCACCTGCCCCAGCAGGTTGTCGATGACGTCCAGAGTCCCCTGGTCGGCCCAATGCAAATCCTCGAACAACAGAAGCAGGGGCTTGTCCTGCTTCATCGACAGAACCAGCCGCGACAGCATCTGGTTCAATTGCCTCCGTCGGCGAGACGGATCTACAGCCGAAAGCGCCGGTTCCGTTTGGAAACGGCTGAACAGCGAATACAGGGCCGATCGGGTATGCGCATCCAGGAACTTGGTCCCGCCCAGAACCTCGGACAGCTTCTGGTCCAGTTCGGCATCGGATTTGGTGTCCGACAGTCCCAAACGGGCATTGATCACGCGGGTGATCGGCAGATACGCAGCTTCCTGATCCAGCGAAAAGCAGTTGAACTCCAGAACCTGGTGCGCGCCCAGGGGCCAGTTCTCGACCAGCTCATGCAGCAGCCTGGATTTGCCGACGCCAGCCGCCCCCAACAACAGAACCGAGTTTCCTTTGCCGTCAAGCGCCTGGTTCCACGCCGCAACAAGCTCGGCCAGTTCCCTTTCGCGCCCGACAAATGGCGAACGTTCGCGGCGCGCCCGCGCCATCCAGCGCGACACCTGTTCTTTGCGGCCGGTGATTTCGAACAGCTTGATCGGACCCGCACCCCCATCCAGCTCGAGATCGCCCACATGGGTATGGTCGAAAAGATCACCGGCATTCTCCAAAACCTGACCGGAAACCGTGACCACGTTCTTTCTGGCGGCGGCCTCGATCTTGCTGGCGATGTTCATGACCGGTCCTAGAAAGGCCTGCTCTTCCCCGAGGGTGTGTTGCAACTGGCCCACCAGTAGTTCGCCGGAATGAACGCCAACCCGCACATCCAACTGCCGATCGTCCAGCTTGCCGATGCGGTCGATGATCCGCTGGGCGCTGGCTATTGCCTTGACCGCGTGATCCTCGTCCGCGTTCGGTGATCCAAAAACCGCGAGCGCGCCATCGCCGGTGAACAACGTGGTTGCGCCAAACTTTTCGCAGATCGACATGATCAGTTCGATGGCAGGGCCCAGATGGCTGACGGCGTCTTCGGGATCCAAACTGCCGATCATCATCGTCGAACGAACAATGTCGGCGAACAGAACCGTGCACATTCTGCGCTCGGTCGGTTCGATCTGGACCTGTTTCCTCATGTTCAAGCGCCCCCCGACTGCCCGAGTTCAGTATGTCGCTGATCCCGACCTTTTTCCAGACACCACGCAAGGGTGGCGCGGACCATCCACGGCATTGATATTGAGTAAAAAAACTATTAACAATTGGCCTTGTATTGCGAAAGGAACAATTATGAGTGACCACCATACTCGGGGTTTGACCCTGGAAGATGTTCAGCAGATCATTGGCCGCGGCATCCTTGACGAGGCCTTTCGAAAAGAATTCATCGACAACCCCGAAGGCGTAGTAAACCGCTTGGGAATCTCGCTCGATCAGGATGGCGAGGCGCGCAAGCTGTTGGCCGCGATTGGGAACGTCTTTTCCGGTGAATCCGACCTGAAGTCGGCGATGCAAGACATCAAGAATGCCTACGAAGATACGTCCGACGGTGTGATCCGGCCCCGCTGCGCGTAACTTCGCATGAGCGAAAGCGCGGTCGTCTCCAGTCAGGACCAAGGCGCAGCTCTGCATAAGCTGTGTCTGGTGTCCATGCCGTTTTCTTCGCTGCAACATCCCGGGCTTGGGATGTCTCTTCTTGCGCAGCTGGCGCGGGACAACGACTTTGCGACGACCGAGAAGTACTTCAGCTTCGACTATGCCGAGGCGATCGGCCTCGATGAGTATTTCATGCTGTCTGATGGCCGCTGCTATCAGGCGCTGCTGGGTGAATGGATATTCAGCGATCTTATCTACCCGCGCAGCGATCTGGACGCGATGGACTACCTGACCACGGTGCTTGGTGACTATGTATCCGGAGTCGAGTGGCTGGCGTTCATGCAAAACGCCATCGCAGCCCGAAAGCAAGCCGGAGCGTTTGTCGAACGTTGCGCCGATGCGGTGATGGAACAGAACCCGACCGTGATCGGGATTACGTCGTCGTTCCAACAGGTCATGGCCTCGATCGCACTGGCCCGGGCTGTGCGGAAACGGTCAACCGACGTGATCATAGTGATGGGCGGCGCTAATTGCGAGGGGTCGCTGGGGCGCGCGCTTATACAGGCACATCCTGAACTGGACGCGGTTTGCATAGGCGAAGGCGACCATGCCTTTCCCGAGTTTCTGAAAGCCCTGGGGCCAAGCAGACCCTTGCCCGTGGTCGAGGGGTTTCTGAACCGGAGCCAATTGGATAACCCGCTGGAGGAGTCTCGACCGCGCCTGACCACGGATCTGGACAAGCTGCCCATACCGGACTTCAACGCCTTCTTTGATCAATTTCAAAACACTGCGGGACTATCAGAGCGCCTTGTGCCATCTGCTACGATCGAAACATCGCGTGGCTGCTGGTGGGGAGCGAAACACCATTGCACTTTCTGCGGGCTGAACGGCCAATCGATGACCTATCGGAGCAAGTCAGCCGAGCGGGCTTATGCCGAATTCTGCACGCTTGCCGATCTCTATGGCCCGGATCTCGTCGTGGTCGACAACATTCTGGATCACCGCTACCTCAAGACCCTGATCCCGAAACTTGCGCAGGACACGAGACCATTCCTGATGCATTACGAGGTCAAATCAAACCTCTCGCCGACCGTGATCGCCCGTCTGGCCGACGCCGGCGTTCGAAAGATCCAGCCGGGGATCGAGACCTTCGATACTCCGACCCTTGCGCATATGAGGAAAGGGGTCAGCGGAATTCAGAACATCCAGACGCTGAAGCTGTGTGCCGAGGCCGGAGTTTTTGTCGAGTGGTGTTTCCTCTACGGGTTTCCCGGTGAAAGCCCCGAGGCCTTCGAACGGATGGCAAAGCTTATTCCGCTGCTGCATCACCTGCAACCACCCGGCTCGATTGGACCCGTGCGAGCGGACCGGTTCAGCCCGTATTTTGAACACCCCGAGGCATTTGGGGTCGAGGTCGAACCAGCGAAGCCGTATTCCTTCATATTCGACCTGCCGCCCGAAGAAGTCTGGAATTTCGCCTACCATTTCGACATCGTCGACAACGGTCCAAGCCCGCCAGCGCAGCGCGCGGCGTCGACGCTGGATGCTCTTTCTGCATGGCAAAGCGAGGCCGGTACGTCAGCCCTCTATGTCGAGGGCAACACGGTGATCGACCGGCGAGCGTCAGGCAAACGCGTTGTTCACCAATTGGACGATGCGGCTCGGGCCATCCTTGACCTGAGCCCAGTGATCATCGGCAGGGCGCTTCTTGGTGATCAGGTATCCGACTTGTACGGGGTGGACGCTTTTGACTCTGCGATGGACCGCCTTGAGAAGCTTGGGCTGATTTATGTCGAGGACAAATCCGTGCTGTCCCTGGCCCTCAGATCGCCTGGCTTCCAGCGGGCGCCGACCTGGTCCGAGATCCGCAATGAGCCAGAACGTGCGTTCGCCGCTCAATTTCCAGCAACATTCACAAGTGCACAGGTAGCGGGACCACAACCCGCGGAATGAGACCGGACCCGGAGCATATCAATTCCCCGGATCCGACTAACACTTAAAGAGCAGCCCTGAACAATCCGGTCAGGTTTTCCTCGGTCAACTCGATGGGGTTGCCACCGCACGAGGGGTCGATGATCGCACCCTTGACCAGCTCCGGGATCGCATCCTCGGTCACGCCCAGATCGGACAGCTTGCGCGGGATACCCAGCGAGTCGTTGAACTCCTGCACGAAGGCCCGGAACCCGTCGAACCCGCCCGAAATGCCCAGATAGGCTGTGGCTGCTTCGAACCGGTCGGCGATTACAGGCGCATTGAACTCCAGAACCGCAGGCATGCAGACCGCGTTGGTGGTGCCGTGATGGGTGTTGAACACCGCGCCGATCGGGTGGCTCATGGCGTGGATCGCGCCCAGCCCCTTCTGGAAAGCCGTTGCACCCATGGCGGCCGCGCTCATCATCTGGGCGCGGGCGTCGATGTCGGTGCCGTCCGCATAGGCGCGCGGCAGGTACTCCTTGACCAGCCGCATCCCTTCCAGCGCGATGCCCTGG
>NZ_JBXWSK010000042.1:0-28952 GCF_059613385.1 Ruegeria sp. BHSA162 | reverse complement strand
GGCGCTTTGACGGTTTAAGGGCCCGCAGGTAAAGAGGGCCTCGGGATTTCTTGACCAGATGAACCCCGGATCAGCAGTTCAGCGCGCTTATAAGGGCTTGTCGGTTTTTCAACGGGCCAAGATCCTGAGTTTGCCAGCCGCCATCGTAGCGGACGGCAATGATCCGGCGCCAATCGCCGCTGGCGACGATCAGCTCGGGTTGGCCGTTGCAGGTACGAAGGCCGCCTGAAATGAAATCCTCTCCGATCCGGTGATTGGTAATCCCAGGCAGCGCGGCGATTTCCGTCAGTCGGCCGTCTGAAATGCGCCAAATGCGCAGGATTTTTGCCAAGTGGGGGCGATCGACATAGGCGATTTCGACATGTCCGTCGCCGTCGAGGTCGGCGGCTCCGACCGGGGCAAGCCAACGGAAACGGGTGCCGATATGCGGTGTCGCCGTCATGCGGCCCTGCGGGCCGTAGATGGCAAGGCGCGCGCCCTGTCGTGCGTCACTCTCCACCGCGATGACTTCTGGAAGACCGTCGCCCGTGACGTCGAACACGCGGGGCGCGAGATCTTCGAACACCAGATGATCGGGCAGCGCGAAGCTGCGGCGCTTGCCATTTGAAAGCGTGAGTTCAATCGAACCCCATTCGATCTGGTCACCCAGAACGCCGTGGGGATAGCGGTTGGTCGGATCCGTGTAGCGGGCGGTCGCTATGGTTTCGGCGGCCAAGGCAGGACCTGCCAGCCACAGGCATGCAGCCATCAGCGCGCCGCGCAACCGGCATGGCCAAAAGCGCACCGCCGGACGCGGCGCTTTGAAGCCGCAGCGCATGCCGCCGGACGAGCGGGGCATGCGTCGTCGCATCAGATCTGCTTTTCCGGCATCTGGACGACCAGCCCGTCCAGTTCGTCAGTCACCTTGATCTGGCAGGTCAGTCGCGAACGGGCCGGGTCGGGCTCGTAGGCGAAGTCCAGCATGTCTTCTTCCATGTCGTCCTTGGCAGGCAGTTTCTCGACCCAATCGGGATGGATGTAGACGTGACAGGTCGAGCAGGCGCAAGCGCCGCCGCAATCGGCCTCGATGCCGGGAATGTTGTTGTCACGGGCGCCTTCCATGACGGTCAGGCCGTTGGCGACCTCGACTGTGTGTTCGTTGCCGCCATGCTCGACATAGGTGATCTTTGCCATTGCTCGCGTCTTCCTTCTGCGGTGTTCAGGTTCCTCATTAGTCAAGGGATTTAGGTCTTTCCAGTGCCATTTGCGACCAATCGGGGCGTGATCGGGCAAACGGTCCGTCATTGTCGCCCAAATTCCACGCGTTCGCGCCGCAACCGAGTGGTTTGACCGGTTTATTCCATCAAAGGTTGAGGCTCGGATAGCGGTTTCGATTGTTGCGTGCATGGATTTGTGTTCTGGTCGTGTGACCGTGATTTGATAAGGGAGTGAGCAGATGCCGTTGACGGTTCAGGACGCAAAGATTGTGGTTGGGATGAACGAGCGGGGCGATGCCGAGCATGACATTGCCGCGTGGTTTGGCGAAAGCCAGGCGAAAATCGTGGAGGTGATCGACGGGATCAGCCATGGTGCATTGGCAGCAGCGAATGACGATGAGCTTCATCCGGTCGGAGCACCGGGCCCCAAGGCTCTGCGGTTGCGCAGTGACGTTTTGCGGGCGCTGGATGCGTTGGACGGGGATGACCTGGCCAAGGCCAAGGCGGTTCTGCGGGAAGGTTTGGCCACGTTCAACGCGCATGACGCCAAGTGACCCTTGTCTGCGCTGCGGTCGCGCGTAGCGCATGACCTTTCTGGCTGTGGTTTCGGTCCCCTGCATCTGGACATTCAGGGCATTTGTTCTATTTTTGTTCTTATGCGTATCGCATCGACACCACAGCCCAGTTCGGGCCGCCCATGGCCCAGACCACCGGCTTGCCTTCCAGCCGACCGACTGGACGACCCGCCCGAGGGTGCGCGGGTTGCTGTGGCGGGATTGGTGATCCTGCGGCAGCGGCCTGGTACGGCCAAAGGGGTGATCTTCATCACGCTCGAAGACGAGACCGGCATCGTGAACGTGATTGTCTGGCGCAAGATCTATGAGCGGTTCCGCCGAGCGGTGATCTCGGGGCGGTTGCTGCGGGTAACCGGGCGGATGCAGCGGGCCCATGCGGTGACCCATGTGATCGCGGAAGAGATCGAGGACATATCGGGCATGCTGGACCTGCTGGTGCGGGGTGACGAGGCGGATGCCTACCGGCCCCAGCCGACTGCAGAGCACAATGAGTTCGCCAAAACGCGCAATTTCGGCTAGTCTTTTGCATCATGCGGTTGCCGGGCGGGGAGCGCAGATGTCAACAAATTCGGCTGGTTTCGTGGGCAATATTCCAAGTCATTACGACGCGGGGTTGGGCCCGAATATCTTCACTGACTACGCAGACAGACTTGCCGCCCGTTGCGCCGAAGAGCCGGTGGCCAAGGCCATTGAACTGGCCGCGGGTACGGGGATCCTGAGCCGCAAGCTGAGCGATGTGTTGCCGAGCGAGGCCCAAGTTCTGATCTCGGACCTGAACGCGCCCATGCTGGAGGTTGCAAAGGCCAAATTCTCGGCGGCGGACAACGTCGAGTTCGCGGTCGTCAACGCGATGGATCTACCGTTCGAAGACGGCGCGTTCGACCTGATTACCTGCCAGTTCGGGGTCATGTTCTTTCCCGACAAACCCGCTTCGTTCCATGAGGCGGCGCGGGTGCTCAGACCGGGTGGGCGCTATGTTTTCAACGTGTGGAGCCCGATGTCCGAAAACCCGTTCTCGCAAGTCGCGCACGATGTGGGGGCGCATTTCTTTCCGCAGGATCCGCCGGGATTCTACAAGGTACCGTTTCACTATGGTGACCCCGAGGCTGTCCGGGCTGATCTGAGGGCCGCAGGCTGGACGGATATCGAACACGAAACGATCCGGTTGACGAAGGCCATCGTCAACCCGGAAGCCTTTGCCCACGCTCTGGTTTTTGGAAACCCGTTGGTCGATGAAATACGAGAGCGCGGCGGCGTGGATCCCACGGACGTGGCGGCGCGGATGTTCTCTGAATTGAAGCGCGTCTTTGGTCCGCAGGGCATGACGATGCCACTGTCAGCAACCACGTTCGTCTGCCGAAAGACCTGACGGTAGCTCGCGCACAATCCGACCCGGGTCAGAAAAAACCCAATGACGATCAGGCCAACAGCGCCTGACCGTTCTTGAGGTGACGCGAAATCAGACCGCGCTGCTTGTGACCTTTTGGAATCAGGGCGGCTGGCCGCGGTTCAAAGCCGGGGTCCTCAAGCTCGGGGAACAGGGCCAATATCTCGGCGCGAGCCGCCTCGGGGATGGATTTCAGCGCTTGGGGACCGGCGAAGAGGCTTTCGCTTGGGGTGTCGTTGGCAAAGATGACCTGATGCGTGTCGAAAAGAAGGTGGAAATAGCAAACGGACTCCGTGGCACAGACCCGGTCAATGCCGTCCAGCGGCAGCAGCGACTTGGCCGAAACCAGCACCTCGTTGGTGTTGAACATGCGCTGCGCGATCTTTGACCGCACCAGAATGCGGTGCTGGGGTGAAACGGTCAGGTCCTGTGTTGGCAGCCCTGCGCAGAGCGCGCCGGCGGAAATCCGGATGGGAACCAGTTTCGGATTGGCGGAGAAGTCGACGCTGTCCAGCTCACGGCGCCCGATCCAGCGGATCGGTTCATAGCTGCCGGCGTAGGTCAGAACCAGATCTCCGACCGACGGGTCTTCGATCTTTTTTGTCCCGTTCTTGGTAGTGATCAGTGTGCCGGCGTTAAAGCATGGGACATTCGAAATCGGCGATGCCTGACCATCACTGCTGCCGGCAACCTCATAGGTCGTACCGGGCGTTGGCAAGACAGGACCGCTGATGCCGACATTCACACCGTCGATGCGAATGACCCAGAACGTGTCGCCGGAAGTTGTCGTAAAACCGAACTCAAGCTCGACCTGATCGCCGGGCTAAAAAGGTCTGTCCGTTGATCGTCACCGCCTGGCTCAATACCTGGTCGTTGTTGGCCGTACTGGGCGACGACCCGTCTCCGGGCGTGTCGATGTAACCGTCCGAAAATAGCTGGCTGGCCGTGCCGTCGTCATCCTCGACGTTGATCACGGTCAGTGCGGCACCGGCATTCAAGGAAAAGGTCGTTCCGACAGGATAGCCGACTGTGTTGTTCGTCGATGCGCCGGTCCATTGGTCGAACCCGTAAATTGGAACCGTGAAATTGAATGTCGCCAAACCTTAAAGCCTTGTTACCGCTTGTAGTTACAGAACGGCCAACGCGCAATTCAACTGTCGTCAGGGTCTTGATGCAGAAAGAGGTGCGATTCGCACCTAATTGCCTGAAATTTCAGCATTTGGTGAACGCTACCGTTTGAACAGAACGTTCTGCGCGTCTTTGCTGCGATGGTCTCCGCGCAGTTCGGCATGCAGGGCACGTCCCGCCTGAACTCCGGGGCGGGCTCCCACGGTTTCCAGCCACCGGGCAAAGTGGGGTTTGTCCTCCAACGTCTGCTGCTGACCCTCCCACAGGCTGGCCCAACCCCAAATTGACATGTCGGCAATCGAATAGAAGTCGCCGGCAACATACTCGTTTTCGGCAAGGCGCCGGTCCAGAACGCCGTACAGACGTGCAACCTCGGTGCGATAGCGGTCTTTGGCATAGGGCAGGTCCTGCGGTGGCTCCAATTGGGGGGCATATTTCAGAAAGTGGTGCGCCTGTCCCGCCATCGGTCCGACGCCACCCATCTGCCACATCAGCCATTCCTCGACCGCGATCCGGTCACGCTCGGTCGACCCATAGAACCGGCCGGTCTTGCGGGCCAGATACATCAGGATCGCGCCGCTTTCGAAAACCGAGATCGGTGCGCCATCCGGGCCGTCTGGGTCGACGATCGCAGGCATCCGGTTGTTGGGCGAGATTTTCAGAAACTCGGGCGCGAACTGATCGCCTTTGCCGATGTTTATGAGGTGGGTCTGGTAGGGCAGCCCCATCTCCTCAAGGGCAATGGATACTTTCCAGCCATTTGGCGTGGGCCAGAAATACAGGTCGATCGGGTGTGTCATGGGGCCTCCGTGTTGCGGGACGATCATGAGCCATTCGCCGCAAAGGGCAAGTGCGCGGTGGATGTCGCGGCTTGACGCCCGCGCGCCCGAGGCGTATGCGCAATCCAGAAACCACGTGGCGATTTGTTACCGGATTGCGGGCCACGCTAAACAACACCGCTAAAAGGTCAGGATGAAAGACCCCTTTCGCTTGACCGCGTCTGGGGTTTTTTTGATTTGCCCTCGGGTTTCGGGGCCGAAAGGTAAAGACATGAGCGAAAGCTGGAACAAACGCACCCAAGCCGTCCACGGCGGTATCCGTCGCAGCCAGTACAACGAAGTCAGCGAGGCGATTTTCCTGACGCAGGGGTTCGTCTACGACACCGCCGAGCAGGCCGAAGCTCGGTTCATCGAGACTGGCCCGGACGAGTTCATCTATGCCCGTTATGGCAACCCGACGGTTGCGATGTTCGAACAGCGCATCGCTGCGCTTGAGGGGGCCGAGGATGGTTTTGCGACGGCGTCCGGTATGGCGGCCGTGAACGGGGCGCTGACCTCGATGCTGAAGGCGGGCGATCACGTGGTTTCGGCCAAGGCCCTGTTCGGGTCGTGCCTGTACATTCTGGAGAATATCCTGACCCGCTATGGTGTCGAGGTGACCTTTGTCGACGGTACGGACATGGACCAATGGAAGGCCGCGATCCGGCCCGACACCAAGGCCGTGTTCTTCGAATCCATGTCGAACCCCACGCTCGAAGTCATCGACATTCGCGCGGTGGCAGAACTGGCCCATGCGGTGGGGGCCACAGTGATCGTCGACAACGTGTTCTCGACCCCGGTGTTCTCGCAAGCGATCGCGCAGGGCGCGGATGTGGTGGTTTACTCGGCCACCAAGCATATCGACGGGCAGGGACGCGCGCTGGGCGGCGTGATCCTGGGCGCCAAGGAGTTCATTCGCGGAACGGTCGAGCCGTACCTCAAACACACGGGCGGCGCACTCAGCCCGTTCAACGCCTGGATCATGCTCAAGGGGCTGGAAACGTTGGCCCTGCGGGTCAATGCCCAGGCCGAGACGGCACAGAAACTGGCCGACGCGCTGGAAGGCCATGAGACGCTGGAGCGGATCATGTATCCGGGCCTGAAATCTCATGCCCAAAATGCTCTCGTGCAGAGCCAGCTGGGGGGCAAGGGCGGTACGGTCCTGTCGCTGGACATCAAGGGGGGTAAGGACGCGGCCTTCCGGTTCCTTAACGCGCTGACGATCCCGGTAATTTCGAACAATCTGGGCGATGCCAAGTCCATCGCAACCCATCCGGCAACGACCACGCACCAGCGGTTGAGCGATGCGCAGAAAGACGAATTGGGCATCACGCCCGGTTTGATCCGCTTTTCTGTCGGACTCGAAGATGCCGACGATCTGCTGGAGGATATCCGGCAGGCATTGTCGGCTGCTGCGGTGTGACGGCGCACACGCGCCGTTGAACACATCGGCAACCGCGCAATGTCGCCCGGGTAAAAGGGCGCAATCCGTTCGGAAATGGCGGTTTTGCGATGGTTTTTTCGATCCGGGCTGCTATCTGACCCGTATTGGGTTACACTGCGGTTTCCGCCGCAGTCGGAGATAGCCTGACGACACACCGAGGATACGCAGCCAATGAACATTCATTCGCGCGACATTGACGAAAAACCAGATCGGAACGAGGCCGCTGAGGCTCTCAAGGTTCTGCGGAAATGGGCAAAGGGCGCCAGCGAGGCCGAGATCAGCCAGCTTGATCCAGCCGTGGCCCGCCTGGTGCCCGGGTTGATTCCGGACAACTACCCTTCGATGTCACGTGAATACCCCGAAGACTTCAAAGTCGACGAAGCCTACAAATCTGCGTTGCCCGATCTCCAGAACGGCCCGTCCAGCCTGATACGCGGTGCGAAACAGCAGATCCAGCATGTGGGCATCTCGAATTTCCGCCTGCCGATCCGATTTCACAGCAAGAACGGTCCGGACCTGACGCTGGAAACCTCGGTTACGGGCACCGTCAGCCTCGAAGCCGAGAAAAAGGGCATCAACATGTCCCGGATCATGCGGTCCTTCTACAAGCATGCCGAGCGTACGTTCAGTTTCGAGGTGATGGAATCTGCGCTGAGCGATTATCTGACCGACCTCGACAGTTTCGATGCAAGGCTTCAGATGCGCTTCTCCTATCCCGATCGGGTCAAAAGCCTGCGTTCGGGTCTTGAGGGATATCAGTATTACGACATCGCGCTTGAACTGGTCGAACAGGGCGGCGTGCGTCAGAAGATCATGCATCTCGACTATGTCTATTCTTCGACCTGCCCATGCTCGCTGGAACTCAGCGAACACGCCCGGTCGGTGCGCGGACAGCTTGCGACGCCGCATTCGCAGCGTTCCGTGGCGCGCATTTCGGTCGTGGTCGATTGTGACGCCGATTGCCTGTGGTTCGAGGATCTGATCGCCCTGTGCCGCCGCGCCGTCCCCACCGAAACCCAGGTGATGGTCAAGCGCGAAGACGAACAGGCCTTTGCTGAGCTGAACGCCGCCAACCCCATCTTTGTCGAAGACGCCGCGCGTCTGTTCTGTGCCGAGCTGCTGGCCGATCATCACGTCGGTGACTTCCGCGTCATCGCCAGCCATCAGGAAAGTCTGCACAGCCACGATGCGGTGTCGATTCTGACCGAGGGGCCGACATTTGCATCCACCAGCTTGGACCCGCGCCTGTTCACGACGCTGTTCCACGTCGGCTGACCCAAAAAACGCCGCGAAAACCGGCGTATATTGGGCGGTAGGCGCCTTTTTGCCGCAATGCAGCGGAAAATGCTGCATGCGCGCGATTATTTGCATACATTGAAGATGAATGCAGCTGTGGCGCGCCATGTCAGTTGTGGCGCACCACCCCGAAAGGAAGCCGGGACGTGTTACGCCTTGGACTGCAATACACCTTCGTCCGTCCGCGCGATCGGAACGGCAAGGGCTTTTCTACCTCGGAAATCGGGCTGCTTCATTGCTACAGGAGAGACTTGGAATGAATCCCATTGCCCAACAGCTTGAGCTGCAGGCCGCCGCCGTGCGTCTGGCCGGCTATGCCGTGACCAGCCAGATGAAAATGATGCAGGCATTTGCTCAAACCGTGTTCCCGATCCCGGTTGCGTCGGTCACCGAACCAACGAAGCCGGCCGTGAAGTCGGCCAAGAAACCGGTGGCGCGAGCCACGGCCAAACCCGCCGCGAAGAAGGCGAAACCTGTGGTCCGGGCCAAGGCCAAGACGGTCGCAAAGCCGGCTCCGAAGCCGAAGGCACCCGCAAAAGCCGCACCGAAACCGGTCACGAAGGCCACAGCCAAGCCCAAAACGCCGCCTGCAACGGCTCAAAAACCGTCGCAGCCCGTCGCAACGGCCACCCCTGCACAGCGCGTCACTCCGGTCGCATCGGAGAAACCCGCAACGACCGAGACGCCCAAGGTCAAGCCCAGCGTGGCAAAACCCGCAGCTTCAACCGAAGAAGCCAGGGCCAAAAAGCCCGTAGCGGCTGCAACAACCAAACCCGCCGAGGCACCGAAACCGGCCACGCGCCGCACGCGTGCGCCGTCCAAGCCACCGGCCATGCCGCCCGTGGCTGAAAAAATGGACGACTGATCACAGATCATCTGCTTGACACTTTCGGGCCGGCGCGCCAACGCTGCCCGTCATGATGGATCTTCGCCCGGTCGGATATGTGATTGGCTTGCTGGTCGCCATACTTGGGGCGACCATGCTGTTGCCGATGCTTGCGGACATCATCGAGGGTCGGGGCGAGTGGAACGTTTTCTTTGAAAGCGGTGTCATCACGATCCTGACCGGCGTGGTTCTGGCCATGAGCTGCTCGAACGGTGTGGGCGAGGGACTGACCATCCGTCAGACCTTTTTGCTGACCACTGGCGTCTGGGTCGCGCTGCCGCTTTTCGGGGCAATCCCCTTCGTGTTCGGTGAGACCGAGCTTCGATTTGTCGATGCCTATTTCGAAGCCATGTCCGGGCTGACCACCACCGGGTCGACCGTAATCTCCGGGTTGGATGATCTGCCGCGTGGCCTGCTTTTGTGGCGCGGTTTGCTGCAATGGCTGGGCGGGATCGGCATCATTGTCGTGGCCATGGTTTTCCTGCCCGAGCTCAAGGTCGGCGGAATGCAGATCTTCCGCTCGGAAGGGTTTGAAACCATGGGGAAAATCCTTCCTCGCGCGCAAGAGATCGCGGGCCAGATTTCGCTGATCTATGTATTCCTGACCGTAGCCTGCGCCCTGGTTTATGCCGGCTTGGGAATGAACTTTTTCGACGCGGTCGTTCATGCGTTCACAACCATGTCCACCGGAGGGTTCTCGAACTATGACGCCTCGTTCGGTACGTTCTCGGGGCCCGCGGAATACGCCGCGTCCATATTCATGATTCTGGCTGCGCTGCCGTTCGTGCGGTATGTGCAATTTGTCAACGGCCGGACAGGCTCGATCCTGGAAGACAGCCAGATCAGGGCCTTTCTGGCCACGATCGCCGTTCTGGTGGTGATCATGGCTGTCTTTCTTACATCGGTCTTTCCGCACCACTGGGAACAGGCGGTGCGCGAGTCGTTGTTCAATATCACCTCGATCATTTCCGGCACCGGCTACGCCAGTGTCGATTACATGACCTGGGGCAGTTTTCCGATCATGATGTTCTTCATGATCGGCCTGATCGGCGGTTGCGCCGGTTCTACGGCCTGCTCCATCAAGATCTTCCGCTATCAATTGCTGATTGCTTCCATCAAGGCTCAGATCAGTCGGATCCGGTCGCCGCACGGAGTGTTCGTGCCCAAATATGATGGCCGCGCCATCAGCCGCGATGTCCTGACATCGGTCATGAGCTTTTTCATGTTCTTCGCGCTGTCGCTGGGGGCGCTGTCCTGGGCGCTGGCGCTGACTGGTCTGGATTTCATCACGGCGGTATCCGGTGCAGCGACGGCGCTTGCAAATGTCGGCCCCGGTTTGGGTGATCAGATCGGCCCCGCAGGGAATTTTGCCGGGCTGAACGACACGGCCAAGTGGTTGTTGACCTTCGGAATGCTGACCGGCCGGCTGGAGCTGATGGCCGTGTATGTCCTGTTCACCATTCGGTTCTGGAGAGGCTGATGAAAAGACCATTGGGCGCCCAAATCTCGCACATGCTCAAGGATCGGGGGGTCGAAGTCATTTTCGGCATTCCCGGTGTGCACAATCAGGAAATGTACCGTGGAATCGAAGAAGCGGGCATTACTCATGTGCTGGCGCGGCATGAGCAGGGCGCGGGCTTCATGGCTGACGGTTATGCACGGGCGACGGGCAAGCCCGGCGTGGCCTACGTGATCACCGGTCCTGGCCTGTGCAACGTCATGACGCCGATGGGGCAGGGCTATACCGACTCGGTTCCGATGCTGGTTCTGTCCTCCTGTCTGAGCGAAACGCAGGCACAGCGCGGCCAGTTGCACCAGATGAAAGACCAGCGCGCGGCCGCTGAATGCGTGACCGACTGGTCCTGCCAGGCAAACGACGCGCAATCGGCCTATGGCCTGATCGAACGCGCCTTTGAGGAGTTCGCGCTGAAACGCCCGCGCCCCAAGCATATCCAGGTCCCGATCGCGCAGTTGGAGGCCGAGGCCGACCCCGCTCCTTTTCCGAACCAGGACGCGGTGCGGGTCAAGGCTCTGGCGCCGGACATCTCGCCGGTTCTGTCACTGCTGAACATCGCACGGCGGCCGCTGTTCATACTGGGTGGTGGGTCGCGGTCGAACCTGTGGCGTCAGATTCTGTCTCAGCTTGGTGCGGCCTGTTTCACCACTTATGCAGGGCGTGGGTTGGTCGGCACCGGCTATGCGCTGGATTTCGGTGCGACCTTGCCGCGACCGGGCAGTGCCGAGGTGATTGGGTCGGCCGATCTGGTTATCGCGGTCGGTGCCGAATTGGGCGAGGTCGACCTTTGGCGCGACCGGTTGGGCCACAAGGCGACCTTGGTGCGGGTTGACCTTGACCCCGAGGTGCTGGCCGACCGGCACCGGGCGACGGTCAAGCTGCAGGCCGACGGTGAAAGTTTTGCCCATGCACTGTGGTCCGCGACCCAAGACTGCAAACCAGCCACTGGCTGGTCGCCGGAAGAGGTGGCCGAAGCCCGCGCACGATGGCGCGCCGAGGTCGACGCGGAAAGACCGGGTATCGTGCCGGTTGCCGACGCCTTGCGTGCAGCGATGCCCGCCGACACCATGATCTATTCCGACATGACCCAGTTCGCCTATGTCGCGAAAGAGGTCTGGGACATGGCGCGCCCATACCACTGGCACCACCCGACCGGGTTCGGCACCCTGGGCTATGCACTGCCGGCCGGGATCGGCGGCGCGGTTGCGCGGCGCGGAAAGCCAACTGCCGTGATCGCGGGTGACTACGGGTTCCACTATACGATGCAGGAACTGGGTGCGGCGGTCGAGCTGGGGTTGTCGCTGCCCATCATCCTTTGGGACAACGGCAAGCTGAAAGAGATCGAGGACAGCATGGTCGGCAGCCAGATTGCTCCGAACGCGGTTGTCGCGCGCAACCCTGATTTCTGCAAGCTGGCCGAGGCTTTCGGTGCGCGGTCGGCCGCTCCAAACTCGCTACCTGAAATGCAGGCTGCCGTTCGCGCGGCCTTTGACGCGCCCGTGCCGACCCTTGTGCACGTCACGCCCGATATCTTGAAGGGATGAAAAAAGGCGCCGCAATGTCCTGCGGCGCCTTCAAATTCTGTTCGTGACTTTCGGTCAACCCCAGCAGTTCACCAGCACGGTCATGCCAGTCGCGCGGCGGTTCAACTCGTCGGGCGAAACCTGGCCGGTTTCCTGCGCTGTCTGAGCCGTTGCCCCGGCCTTTGACAGGATCTCGTGAAGGCGGTCGGCCGCGGCAGCCAGGCTGACATCGCGGGGCAGGGTGCGCCCCTCGGTCCGCGCAGGCAGCAGCATTCCGACCACGTTGCCGTGATCATCGAATACCGGGCCGCCGGCGTCTCCGGGTTGTGCGGTCAGGCTCAGGCGGGTCACTCCGGCCTCTCCGTTCAGCCCGCGGATATCGGCGATCTTGCCGTAGGTCAGGGTCGGAGCCCCCAAAGCGCCCCCATATGAGTATCCCGCGACGGCCACTTCAGATTGCAGGCGAGGCTGGGCTTCGTTCAAGGCCGCAACGGCCATCGGTGCCAGCGTCTTGTTGGGGCGCAGGACTGCCACGCCCAGTTCGGGATCGCTCCACGCGGTTTGCAGTTCCTGACCGTCCTCAAGGGTGACGCGGGTGCAGTTCTGCACAGCCTCGGCCACGGTCAGGACCAGACCGTTGGGATCGGCAAAAAAGCCTGACCGAGACAACCGTGGTTTTCTGAGTTGGAGACCGGACATCAAGTCGATGCTTTGCTCGGCATTGGCGCCAGCCCCAGCATCAAGAACACCATCGGTGGTTTCAAAGCTGGCGGTCATTGCCGCCAGAACCCGGACGCGGCGTGCGTCATCGCCTTCGGGCCAGACAAGGGTGAAGCCTTTGATCTTGCCGTCGCTCAGATTGGCTTGTGTATAGGATACGATCCCGTTGCCACGGCCTTCGATGGTAAACCTGTCGCCACGCAGCTCACGCGGGCCGTTCAGCGGCACGATCTCAAGCGATTGCATCGCCTCGAACAGCGCGCGCAAAGTGGTTTTGCTGCCCTCCTGGCTGATCAATACGACCCGTGCGTCTAGATCTCCGCTGGAATTGAAATGCGCGAACGGCGCCTCGTATCGGTCGAAGGAAATCACTCCAAGCGGCAGATCGACGGAAATCCCGGCGCGATCATCGACGTGCCGGGCCATGCCGACGCTGATCAGCGGGGCATTGTAGTCATCCATCAAAGCCTTGCGCTGTGCCGTCGTCAGGACACCGGTCGGTTCAAAGCCGTTGAACCGCTGCCATTCCGCCATCGACCGGCGTGTACCTTGGCCGAATGCCCCGTCAATGGTCGAACTGTAGAACCCGGCAGCCTGCAATGCGGTTTGCAGGTCTTTTCGTTCCTGTCCGCTCAGCAGCCGCTCGGACTGCAGGGCCTGTGATCTCGTCTCGTCCGAAGGTTGCGGCGTCAGACCGGCCTGTGGCTGCTCTGGCTGCGGCTCGGGCTGAACGGGCGCTGTGATTGCCCCGCGGTTCAGGACATTTGCGCCAATTGGCCAGAACTGCTGCCCAAGGGCGCCTGAAAAGGTGATGAAACTGTCTGAGGGGATCTGCCGTTCGGCCCGGTAGACGCGCAGCACTTGCTCGGCGTCGGCCCGCAAATAGGGGCCGATCACGATGGCGTACCAGCCGCTGTTCAGGCGGAACCCGTTCACGTCGGGCAGGGCATTGGCATAGACTTGCGCCCGGTCCTGCGCCTCGCGCAGCGATGGCTGCGCTTCGACCTGAACCCAGACACCCGCGTCGGCCCCCTGTTGAGCATACGCAGCGCGCAGGCCGACTGTAATCAGTAAAAGAATTGCAACAAATACGCGTGTCATTTTCTGCCCGTTTTATGCAGTGTTTTGGCTTTCCCCCAACTTACGCGATTCAGGGGTGAAAACGCTATGCCCACGATACGGGGAATTTCTGGTGTGGCGGCACAGTGACAGCAGGCGGGCATTGGCCCGTTGACGCCCCTTTGCCCCTTGCATAGGAAGGGCAAAACCGACCGGAACCGGGCAAATCCGCGCCCAAAGGGAATGTCATGACCGAACCGTCCAGCGCACCACGTTCATTTCAGGAAATCATCCTGCGGCTTCAGAACTACTGGGCCTCGAAGGGCTGTGCCATCCTGCAGCCATACGACATGGAGGTCGGTGCCGGTACATTCCACCCTGCAACCACCCTGCGGGCTTTG
Organism: Ruegeria sp. BHSA162; assembly: GCF_059613385.1. NCBI lineage: Bacteria > Pseudomonadati > Pseudomonadota > Alphaproteobacteria > Rhodobacterales > Roseobacteraceae > Ruegeria > Ruegeria sp. BHSA162. The sequence continues at coordinate 15,003 of NZ_JBXWSK010000042.1, read as the reverse complement.
GGGTCCAAACCCTGGGCTGCGGCCTACGTTCAGCCGTCGCGCCGTCCGACCGATGGGCGCTATGGTGAAAACCCCAACCGCTTGCAGCATTACTATCAGTACCAGGTGCTGATCAAACCCAGCCCTCCGGACCTGCAGGAGCTGTATCTGGGCAGCCTTCAGGCCATTGGCATCGACATGGACCTGCACGACATCCGTTTCGTCGAGGATGACTGGGAAAGCCCCACCCTTGGCGCATGGGGCCTGGGATGGGAGGTCTGGTGCGATGGCATGGAAGTCAGCCAGTTTACCTATTTCCAGCAGGTCGGCGGCCATGACTGCGCGCCGGTCTCGGGCGAGCTGACATATGGTCTGGAACGTCTGGCGATGTATGTTCTGGGCATCGACCACGTAATGGACATGCCCTTCAACGACCCGCAATCGCCCAGCCCGCTGACATATGGCGACATCTTCAAGCAAACCGAAGAGGAATACGCCCGTTGGAACTTTGATGTGGCCAACACCGAGGTTTTGCTGCGCCACTTCGAAGAGGCCGAGGAAGAATGCGCCGCGATCCTGAGCCAGGAAAACGTTGACCCCAAAACGGGCAAGCGGATCATCATGGCGCATCCTGCTTATGACCAGTGCATCAAGGCCAGCCATATCTTCAACCTCCTGGACGCGCGCGGCGTGATTTCGGTGACCGAGCGGCAGGCCTATATCGGGCGGGTGCGCGCGCTGGCCAAGCAATGCGCCGATGCTTTCGTGCAGACCGAGGCGGCAGGTTTTTGAGGCCTGATGGCCCGTCGCACCCCACAGGAGGATCGCGCATGACCGGGAAAATGCTGGCAATTCTGTTGGTCGCTTGCGCCGTCATTGCTGGCGTCAGCATGTATTACCTGCAGGTCTACGGCTACTACTACGAGGTCGAACCCTCACCCGGTCAGGATGTTGTTCTGACCGAAACCGCGACCGGCCAACCGGTGCCAATTGCCTACAGCGCGTTTCAGGCGATCGACGCCGACAGCTCTCCGATCCGGTACCGGGCGTGTTTCCAGACAGATCTGAAGCCGGAACAGCTGGCCGTCCGCTACATGAGCGCCGAAAAGGCCGAGCCGCTGACGGCCCCGGGTTGGTTCGACTGCTATGATGCGGCTACTCTGGCCGAGGCGTTGGCGAACGGATCCGCCCGCGCGTTCATAGGGGTCAAGAACATCCACTATGGCGTTGATCGGATCGTGGCGGTGACGCAGGACGGTTCGGGCTTTGCATGGCATGCCCTGAACAACTGCGGCGAAAAGGCCTATGACGGAACGGTTGTCGGCGAAGAGTGCCCGCCCCGACCGGAAAACTGAGTGGGCGGGATGGGGTTCATCGTTGAAATCCCCGGATTTCTGACGGCAACGCTGGGCTTTGCCGTCTATCTGATGGGCGCCGAGATCAACGCCCGCGCCGAGATCCTGCGACGGTTCAACATTCCCGAACCCGTGACCGGCGGTCTGTTGGCCTCGCTGGTGGTTCTGACGCTGTATCTGCTGTTCGGTATGGAACTGGAGTTCGACCTGACCGCGCGGGATTTCCTGCTGGTGCTGTTCTTTGCCGGGATCGGCCTGAATGCCCGGCTGTCCGATCTGATCGCAGGCGGAAAGCCTCTGGTGCTGCTGCTGGTCCTGACGTTGCTGACGATCGTGGCGCAAAACCTGATCGGCGCGGCGGGGGCGGCGGCCTTCGGCTATCCGGCGCAGTCCGGCGTTCTGTTCGGGTCGGCCGCCTTGATCGGCGGCCACGGCACCGCCATCGCCTGGGCGCCCGAGGTCGCGCAGGTCACCGGGCTTGAGGGCGCGACCGAGCTGGGAGTGGCCGTGGCGACCCTCGGGCTTGTTCTGGCTGCGCTGGTCGGCGGCCCCATCGCGCGACTGTTGATCGAAGGGCGCGACCTGTCGCCAAACCGGCCGGACGAAGAACACACGATCGGCGTGCCCGACGAGCCGTCAGACGCGGCCGCGAAGATCGACCATCTGACGGTGATGCGGGTGCTGCTGTACCTGAACATGGCTATCATCGCGGGCTATGCTCTGTCCGAGGTGATCTTGGCCGCGGGTTTGAAACTGCCGCTGTTCGTGCCCTGCCTGATCATGGGCATCGTGATCGGCAACCTGCGCCCGCTGTTGGCCCCGCGCGCCGCGCCAGTGTCGCGCACGCCGTCGCTGGCGCTGATCTCGGAATTCGCGCTGGGCGCATTTCTGGCCATGTCTCTGATGAGCCTGCAACTGTGGACCATCGCCGATCTGGGCCTGTCGATCGTGGTGATCATGACGGCGCAGACATTGTTTGCGGTGGCTTTCGTGATCTGGGTTCTGTTCCCGGTCATGGGCGCCAACTACCGCGCGGCCGTGCTGGCGGCGGGGTTCGGCGGCTTCGCGCTGGGCGCGACACCGACCGCAATTGCCAATATGACCGCCGTAACCAAGCGATACGGGCCTTCGCCTATTGCCTTTATCGTGCTCCCCCTTGTATCCGCATTCTTCGTGGATATCGCCAATGCCATCGTCATCCAGACGATCGTCAATTTCTAAGGATCGAAAATGCCCGACCTGCTGATCGAACTGTTTTCCGAGGAAATCCCCGCGCGCATGCAGACCCGCGCCGGCGAGGATCTGAAAAAACGGATCACCGACGGTCTGGTCGAGGCCGGTCTGACCTACGCCCATGCCCACGCCCTGACCACGCCGCGCCGCCTGACGCTGGCGGTCGAGGGGCTGCTGGCCGAAAGCCCCACCATCCGCGAGGAGCGCAAGGGCCCCAAGGTCGGCGCGCCGGACAAGGCCATCGAGGGCTTCCTGCGTGGCGCGGGGATTAGCCGCGACCAGCTCGAGGAACGGGACACGCCCAAAGGCGCGGTCTATTTTGCCACCATCGAGAAACCGGGCCGCCCGGCGGCCGAGATCGTGGCCGAGGTTCTGGCCGACACGATCCGCAACTTCCCCTGGCCGAAATCCATGCGCTGGGGCAGTGGGGCCCTGCGCTGGGTGCGGCCGCTGCATTCGATTTTGTGCATCCTCAGCGATGAAGCTGGCGCGCAGGTCGTGCCGATGGAGATCGACGGGATCACCGCCGGCGACACCACCGAGGGCCACCGCTTCATGGCGCCCGGCCGGTTCGCCGTGACCGGGTTCGAGGATTACGCCGCCAAGCTGAAGCGCGCCTTTGTCGTGCTGTCGCCCGAGGAACGGGCCGAGCATATCTGGAACGACGCACAGAACATGGCCTTTGCCGCCGGTCTGGAAGTGGTCGAGGACAAGGGCTTGCTGGCCGAGGTGGCCGGGCTGGTCGAATGGCCGGTGGTGCTGATGGGGCAGATCGACGATGAATTCCTCGACCTGCCGCCCGAGGTGCTGCAGACCTCGATGAAGGAGCACCAGAAATTCTTCTCGGTCCGCAATCCCAAGACAGGGCGGATCGAACGGTTCATCACCGTGGCCAACCGCGAGACCACCGACAATGGCGCGACCATTCTGGCCGGAAACCAGAAGGTGCTGTCGGCGCGTCTGGCCGATGCGAAATTCTTCTGGGAGAATGACCTGCGCGTCGCCAAGGCCGACATCACGCAATGGACCCGCGCGCTTGAGAACGTGACCTTCCACAACAAGCTGGGCACCCAGGCGCAGCGGATCGACCGCATTGCCGCCTTGGCCCGCGAACTGGCCCCGGTGACGGGCGCCGACCCGGATCAAGCCGAGAAGGCCGCGCGGCTGGCCAAGGCCGATCTGAGTTCGGAGATGGTCTATGAATTCCCCGAACTTCAGGGGCTTATGGGGCGGTATTACATTGAGGCGGCTGGAGAAGACGCCGCCGTGGCCGCCGTGGCGCAGGAGCACTACTCGCCGCTGGGCCCGTCGGATGACGTGCCAACCGCGCCGCTCTCGGTGACCGTGGCGCTTGCCGACAAGCTGGACACGCTGACCGGGTTCTGGGCGATTGATGAAAAGCCCACCGGCTCAAAAGACCCGTTTGCTTTGCGTCGCGCTGCTTTGGGTATCTCTCGATTGGTTCTCGAAAACGATCTGCGGCTGTCGTTGGATCGCTTCTTTGACAGCCAACTTATTCGAGCAGAAAGCGCAATCAATGAGGCGTTGCCGGAAGCTAACGTTCTTGATCTGTTGGAAGAAATTGCAGAGCGAGGTGTCTTTGGTGCTGCATTCCAAGCGGTCAAGGACAAAATCGGAGGATTGCCTGCCACGGCCTTTCTTGAACTTGAAAAAAAGGTCCCAGACGCATCTGACGATCTCCTCTCCTTTTTCCACGACCGCCTCAAAGTCTTCCTCCGCGACGAGGGCATTCGCCACGACGTCATCGACGCCTGCATCGCGATGGACGGCAATGACGACCTCAACCTGCTGGTCAAGCGCGCCCGCGCGTTGAATGTGGTGATCGCGACCGAAGATGGCGAAAATCTGGTGCAGGGCTTCAAGCGCGCCAACAACATCCTGACCCAGGCCGAGGAGAAGGACGGGGTCGAATACTCGTTCGGTGCCGATCTGAAATTCGCCGAGACCGACAGCGAAAAGGCCCTGTTCGCCGCGCTGGATCAGGCACAGGCCAAGATTGCACCGGCACTCAAGGCCGAGGATTTCCCGGCGGCGATGGCGGCCATGGCCGCGCTGCGCGGGCCGATCGACGCGTTCTTCGAGGACGTCCAGGTCAATTCCGACAATGCCGTGCTGCGCCGCAACCGCCTGAATCTGCTGAGCCAGATCCGCCAGATCTGCTCCAGCGTCGCGGACCTGACCAAGATCGAAGGCTGACCTAGAGGGCGCGCTCTGGCGCGCCCACAAGGCCCTTGCGCGGAAGGCTAGGGCGCTTATGCTGCGGTGAAACCAAAAGGTGCCGCAGTGCAGAATAATCCGCATACCACGCTCATCACTTCTGATGCTCCTGTCGCCGCCGACACGCATGGCGGCCGGGCGAAATGTCTGCAGCGCCTTGTGCGGTTGGACCTTCCCGTACCGCGTACGGTGGCCCTGTCCTTCGATCAGGTGCGTCGGATCGCTGACGGCGATATCCCGGCAATCGAAGCCATACTTGAACAGTTCGACGCATCGGCGTTGCTGTGCGTTCGCCCCAGTTCCGAGGACCCTGACTGGGGTGGCCCCGGCGCGGTTCTAAACATCGGGATGAACGATGCCCGTTTCGTGGAATTGTCCGACAAGATGGGTCCCGAGGCCGCTGCCGCACTGTATCTGCGGTTCGTCCAAAGTTATGCGATCCACGTTGCGCGACTGGACGCGGACGTTTTCGACGACATCGAAGCCGATGGTCGCGAAGGCCTGCGCCAGACCCTGCGCGCCTATGAGGACGAAACGGACGAAGCGTTCCCCCAGGACCGGGGCGAGCAGTTGCTGGCGGTCCTGCGCTCGATGGCGCGGGCGTGGGATGGTACGTCCGCCCGTCTGCTGCGGCAGGCCAAGGGCGCTCCGGCGGATGCCGGACTGGGCCTTGTCATTCAGGAGATGATCCCGGGCGTCGGTCAGGGCGAATGCGGATCGGGTGTGCTGCAGCTGGTGGATACCTCGACCGGCATGCCGCAGATCACAGGCCGCTACCTGAGCCAAAGCCAGGGGCGCGATGCGCTGGGCGAGGGGGTTGCGGCCCTCTACCTTGAAAAGGACCCGCGCGGGCAAGCGCTCGAGGATGTTGCGCCTCAGGCCTTTGCCGACCTCAAGGCCCATGCGGCGTTGATGCGGCGCAAATTGCGCGAAGAGATGCAGGTCGAATTCGTGATCGAAAACGGCAAGGTGCATATTCTGGACGGGGTCCGCGTTCAGCGCAGCGCCCGCGCCGCCATGCGGATCGCTGTTCGATTGGCCGAGGATGGCATCATCACCCCGCAGGAAGCCGTCATGCGTATCGACCCGCATTCTCTGAATGAGTTACTGCACCGTCAGGTGCATCCCGAGGCCAAGCGTGACGTGCTGACCACGGGTATCGGGGCCAGTCCCGGGGCGGCCACCGGCCGGATCGTGTTCACTTCGGCCGAGGCACAGGCCAGCGCCGCGCGCGGCGAGCCCTGCATTCTGGTGCGCCGTGAAACCTCGCCCGAGGATGTGCGCGGCATGCACGCCGCGGTCGCCGTACTGACCGAAAAGGGTGGCATGACCAGCCATGCGGCCGTGATCGGGCGCGGGCTGGGGCTGCCCTGTATCGTCGGCGCGTCCGAGATGCGGTTCCAGACCAAGAAAAAGCAGCTTACCGTTCCGGACGGCCGCGTTTTCACCACAGGCGACATTCTGACGATTGACGGAAGCTCGGGCCAGGTGTTGGCGGGCGAGCCGGCGATGCTCGAAGCTGCACTGGATGACTGTTTTCAGACCTTGATGAGCTGGGCCGACGCCGAGCGAGACATATCAATTCGTGCCAATGCCGACACTCCTGCCGACGCGCAGGCTGCGCGAAACTTCCAGGCGCAGGGGATTGGGTTGTGCCGAACCGAGCATATGTTTTTCGACCCCGGTCGTCTGATCGTGATGCGCGAGATGATTTTCGCTCAGACTTCATCGGGACGCGCGGCGGTTTTGGAGCGGTTGCTTCCGATGCAACGCGATGATTTTGTGCAACTTTTCCGGATCATGGAAGGGCAGCCCGTCTGCATCCGACTGTTCGATCCGCCTCTGCACGAGTTTCTGCCGACCACGCGCAGCGGGCAGCGCGAACTGGCCGAAGCGCTGGATCTTCCGGTTTCGGATGTGGAGCGTCGGGTGGACGAAATGAGCGAATACAATCCCATGCTGGGGTTGCGGGGCGTACGCCTTGGTATCACGGTGCCCGAGATCTATGATATGCAAGCCCGCGCGATCTTCGAGGCGACGCTCGAAGCCAGCAAAAATGGCGCGCCGGTGGTGCCCGAGGTCATGATTCCGCTGGTGTCGGCCAAGCGCGAGGTCGAACTGATCAAGGCGCGGGTGGACACGGTTGCCGCAGCCGTTGCGGCCGAGCGTGGTCAGGAGTTCGAATACCGGTTGGGTGTGATGGTCGAAACGCCCCGGGCCTGTTTGCGCGCCGAGGAAATCGCTCCTCATGCCTCGTTCCTGAGTTTCGGCACCAATGACCTGACGCAGATGACCTATGGTCTGTCACGCGACGACGCGGGACGCTTCATGTCAGCCTATGTTCGGCAGGGGGTGTTCACCGAGGATCCGTTCCATGTTCTGGACGCCGATGGGGTCGGCGAACTGCTCAAGCTGGGCTCGGAGCGGGGGCGTACAGCTCGGCCCGATGTCACGCTTTCGGTCTGTGGTGAACATGGCGGCAACCCCGAATCAATCGCCCTTTGTCGGGATTTGGGGTTCGATTATGTGTCCTGTTCACCCTTCCGAGTCCCGGTCGCTCGGCTGGCTGCCGCTCAGTTGGCGATTTCGTCAAAACTTGGGGGTTGACAGGCCGTCAAAGCCCTAGGAATAGTGGTCTCGGGATGGACCTGTGGCTGATTAATTTTGGCCTCGCGGGCAAGATTTTTCTTGCTTTTTCCTCAGAACTGGACCTTTCGCGCCTTCTGCGTTAAGACCCCGTCGCGCCCGCCGGGGGAGGGTATGGCGCGTGAAGTGCCTGTGCGAGGTTATCTGATGCTACGATATATACTGGCTGTTGCCATTGCGGCGGCAACCGTGATGCCGAGTGCGTCCGTTGCCGAGAGGGAAGCCACCGAGACTGCCAAGCGCGAACTGGTGTCGCGCAACGAGGTGCCGGGACAAAGCTTTCGCGACTATCTGAAGCTGTTCCAACCTAGGAAAGAGGTCCAACCGGTTGAGATTTCCTACACCAAGGCCTGGCTGGACCAGCAGCCCAAAGCCAGCGGTGGCGAAGATCTGAAATGCTTGGCCGAGGCCCTGTATTTCGAAGCGCGCGGAGAGAGCGTGCGCGGCCAATTCGCGGTTGCCGAGGTGATTTTGAACCGGGTGGAAAGCACCCGTTTCCCGAACACCGTCTGCGGCGTGATCCGTCAGGGAACAGGCAAGAAATATCAGTGCCAGTTCACCTATACCTGTGACGGCCGCAAGGAAGTCATTCACGAGAAGAAAGCCTATGAGCGCGTGGCCAAAGTTGCCAAGGCGGCGATCGAGGGGGTCAGCGACCCGCTGACGTCGGGGGCCACGCATTACCACACCAAGGCGGTGCGCCCGTCGTGGTCGCGCGTTTACAAGGAAACTGCGCGTATCGGTGTGCATATCTTCTATCGCCACAACTACCGCACTGCGAGCAACTAGCGCGCATTGACGCACCCGCGCTGGAACGTTGATGGCGCGGGTGAAACCAAGGGCTATATTGCGGGCAAGGAGATCCGCAATGAATCTGAGCCGCCGAAGCCTTTTGAAATCTGCCGCCGCGCTTGCGGTGTTTCCAACGCTAGCGCGCTCCGCGCCGCTGACCCTGACTGCGCGCGAGGGCGCTCAGTTGATCGCCCCTCCGGGGTTTCCGGAAACCGAAATCTGGGGCTTTGATGGGTCGGTGCCAGGCAGCCAAATCCATCTGCAGCAAGGCGAGCGGGTTCAACGCCGCTTGGTGAACGAATTACCGCAAGCCACCTCGGTTCATTGGCACGGTATCCGCATCGACAACGTTATGGATGGCGTGCCGGGGCTTACTCAGGATGCGGTTCCAAGCGGCGCGACCTTCGACTATGATTTCATCGTGCCGGACGCCGGAACCTATTGGTATCATGCGCATAACAAGTCAGTCGAACAGGTGGCCCGTGGCCTGTATGGCCCTTTGATCGTGCACGAGTCCGAAGCGCCGGATGTGGAGCAGGATCTGGTGCTGATGCTCGATGACTGGCGACTTGATCCGGAAACGGCCCAGATTACCCAAGACTTCGACAACGGTCATGACCTCAGCCATGCTGGTCGGCTGGGAAACCTCACTACCGTCAATGGAGCATTCGACCCATCCTTTCCTGTTCAACAAAACCAACGCCTGCGTCTGAGGTTGGTCAACGCCGCGAATGCGCGTGTCTTCACCGTGGGCCTCGACGGAATGTCCGGATGGATCGTCGCGCTGGATGGAATGCCTTTGGCCGAGCCGATCCCGATTGAGGACACGTTCCCGCTGGCCCCGGCACAACGTGCGGATTTGTTGGTGGATGTGCTGGCTGCGGATGCGGAAACGGCCAGCCTGTTCAGTCAGGAACGTGACGGCGCCTTTGGTTTGGCCCGATTTTCAGTGGCAGGGCAGGCGGCTTCCACTCCCCGGTCGGGAGTTCGGCCATTGCCGCCGAACCCGCTTCCGGAATTGACGGACCTCAACAACGTACCGCGGCACGAGATGAGGCTGCAAGGCGGTGCCATGCGCTGGCTTGAAAGCGCGCGGATTGGCGAGACCGAGCTCTCGGGCCGGGAGCTGGCTCAGCTGGGCCGGTTTTGGGCGCTGAATGGCTACGCCGAGCGACCCGATGACCCGTTTCTTGATGCGCCCCCGGGAAGTGTTCACCGGATCGCCTTCGTGAACGAAACGGTATTCCCGCACGCGATGCACCTGCATGGTCACCACTTTCGGCTGATCTTGCCGGACGGAAGTCTTGGGCCATGGCGCGATACGGTTCTGGTCGAACGTGGCGAGACTCGCGAGATCGCGCTGGTCACCGATAACCCGGGCAACTGGCTGCTGCATTGCCATATGCTTGGACACGCCGCATCGGGTATGATGAGTTGGTACCGCGTCACCTGACGCCGCATTCGGCGGCTGGAATGGCGTTTGCTTGAATGCTATAGCCGCGCGGAACCACTAAATTGGGCAAACCTGTCCAAGCTGCCCGAAAAGGCCCGTGCCATGAGTACTGAAATCCGCCTTGCCTTTGCGCACCCGTCCGAACGGTCCGAGGCGACTGCGCCACGCGGGCCGCTGGATCGTATCTCGTTGCGCGACCACATTGTCGAGGTCGAGATCGGCGCCTTTCAGGCCGAACGGGGCACCACCCAGCGCATCTGTTTCAACATCGTGGTCGAGGTGCGTCCGCTGACCGAAAACATCGACGATGATGTCGATCGCATCCTGTCCTATGACCGGGTGACCGAGGCCATCGCCTATGAACTCGCGGCCGAGCGTCTGAACTTGCTCGAAACGCTGGCGGATCGAATAGCCGAGCGGATCCTGCTTGAACCTCAGGCGGTAAGAGCTTTTGTACGCATTGAAAAACTGGATCGCGGTCCGGGTGCTTTGGGCGTCGAAATCGTTCGTGGCAAGGATGCCGTCCATCACGATGTCATCGAAGAAGAGCGCCCACATCCCCGGCTGGTCTTTCTGTCGAACGCAGCGATTGAGTCCGAAAATTTGTCGGGCTGGATCGACCAGTTGGAAAACCGGCAGCGACCGCTGATTCTTTGCGTGGGCGCCTCCGATCTGCCGGTGCCGCAGACCGGCCATGCCATGACCCAGCGCCGGATCGACCTGCTGGCGATCGAGCAGAACGCTTGGGTGCTGGCCGCGCGTGATCATCGCTGCGTCGTCGTCTCGACCCGGACCGAACTGGACTGGGCCATGAAGAACGGTCAGATCTGTGTCTGGGCACCGTCCAAGATCGTGCTGGATGCGGTCGATGGGCCTTCGGCGGCGCCGTCCGATGCGGTGGCCTTGGCGGCCTGGTTCGCCGCCACCTTTGAGGCCAGCGAAATGCTGGTCATTGGCGGGGAACTGCCCGAGTCGCCCAAGACGCCGCTGCGTGCGGTCCCGGTGGAGCAGGCGCAACTGTGACCTGCTATTACCGCCCACTGGTGCAACACGGGCCTGTGCGCCCGGACGGGGCCTTGCCGCTGGCGGGGCAGGACCTGTGGTTCAGCCATGCCGAATGTCTGCAGCGTGACGCGGCACCCCGGATCGTTGCGGCTGCCGATATCCCTGAAACGTGGCTAGACCGGCTGACGCAACCGCGCGCCGCGATTGCCGGACTGGATATGGCGCAGCCGCAGATCATGGGCATTCTGAACGCCACGCCCGACAGCTTTTCCGACGGTGGCAAACACAACACCCCCGACGCCGCGTGTGCAGCGGCCCGGGAAATGGTCGCGCACGGTGCGACCATTCTGGACATCGGCGGTGAATCCACGCGCCCCGGTGCGGATTTCGTGCCCGAGGACGAAGAGATCGCCCGCACCCAGCCCTTGATCCGCGCGATCCGGGCCGAGACACCGGCGCTGATCTCGATCGACACGCGCAAATCCGCCGTGGCCAAGGCCGCGGTCGAGGCGGGGGCGGGGCTGATCAACGACGTTTCAGGGTTTACCTTCGATCCCGCGCTTGGGGCTTTCTGCGCTGAAATCAATGCGCCGGTCTGCGTGATGCACATGCAGGGCGACCCGGCCACGATGCAGGACAACCCGACCTATGACGACGTTCTGCTGGACGTCTACGATTTCCTGTCCGGGCAGGTGGCCCGGCTGGAAGGCCTCGGGCTGGATCGGGGCCGGATCATCGTTGATCCAGGCATCGGTTTCGGCAAGACCGAGGGACACAACCTGACCCTGCTGCGCAATCTCAGCCTGTTTCACGGGTTGGGCTGCCCGATCCTGCTGGGTGTGTCACGCAAGGGCTTCATCGGCCGGATCGGTGCGGAACCGCGCAAGGATGCCCGCGCGCCGGGATCAATCGCCGTTGCGTTGGCAGGATTGTCGCAAGGTGTGCAGATCATCCGGGTGCATGACGTGGCCGAGACCGCTCAGGCCTTGCGCCTGTGGGCCGCTGTCCGGTAATCGGGTCGCAGGCAGGACTTTGTGGAGTAGCATGTATGCGCAAGCTGTTCGGAACCGACGGGGTGCGGGGCACCGCCAACACCTATCCGATGACGGCCGAGATGGCGTTGCGGATCGGCGCGGCGGTGGGGCGGTACTTCCGCCGGGATGGCTCGGGCGTTCACCGGGTGGTGATCGGCAAGGATACGCGCCTGTCGGGCTATATGCTGGAAAACGCGCTGACGGCGGGTCTGACGTCGACCGGCATGAACGTGCTGCTGCTGGGGCCGGTGCCGACACCGGCAGTCGGGCTGATGACCCGGTCGATGCGGGCCGATCTGGGTGTAATGATCTCGGCCAGCCACAACCCGGCCGAGGACAACGGGATCAAGTTCTTCGGCCCCGATGGGTTCAAACTGTCCGATCAGGCCGAACTTGAAATCGAACAGCTGATCGAAGAGGGGGTCAAACCCGCGCAGGCGCAGAATATCGGGCGCGCCCGGCGCGTCGATGACGCGCGGTTCCGCTATGGCGAGCGGGTCAAGTCATCTCTGCCGCGCGAGCTGCGTCTGGATGGCCTCAAGGTGGTGATCGACTGCGCCAACGGCGCCGCGCACCGCACCGCGCCCGAGGTCCTGTGGGAGCTGGGGGCCGAGGTGATCCCGGTGGGAACGGCACCCAACGGCAAGAACATCAACCTGGGCTGCGGCTCGACCCAGCCGCGTGTGGCGGCCGAGGCCGTCGTGGCGCATGGGGCGGATGTGGGCATCTGCCTCGACGGTGATGCCGACCGGGTGGTGATCGTGGATGAGACCGGGCAGGTCGCCGATGGTGATCAACTCATGGCCCTTCTGGCTACCGCCTGGGCCACTTCCGAACGGCTGAAAGGCGGCGCGCTTGTTGCGACCGTCATGTCGAACCTGGGTCTGGAACGGTTTCTGGGCGCGCGCGGGCTGCGGCTGGAACGGACGGCGGTCGGTGACCGCTATGTGGTCGAGCGTATGCGGGAAGGCGGGTTCAACCTTGGCGGCGAGCAATCCGGCCATATCGTCATGAGCGACTATGCCACCACGGGTGATGGCCTGATGGCGGGGCTGCATTTCCTGGCCGAGATGGTGAATTCGGGGCGCAAAGCCTCGGATCTGGCGCAACAGTTCGAGACGGTGCCGCAACTGCTGAAGAACGTACGATACGGCGAAGGTCAGGCCCCGCTGGAAGCGGAGACGGTCAAGGCCGCGATCGCCGATGCCGAGGCGCGGCTGAACGGGCAGGGGCGGCTGCTGATCCGCAAGTCGGGGACCGAGTCCCTGATCCGTGTGATGGCGGAATGCGAGGACGACGCCCTTTTGGCACAGGTCGTCGATGGGATCGTGGCCGAGGTCGAAGCCGCCGCGCGTCAGTAGCCCAACAGCATCCTGCGCAAACTGAACCATTGGCTAATCGCCATTCCGGTCAGGATCAGCGCCAGCGCGATGTAGAACCGCAGCGGCAGCGCCTCGGACAGGATCCATGCGCCGAAGATCATCGACCAGACCGGCACCTGATAGTTCACCAGCGTCATGAAGACCGACCCGGCGCTGCGAATGATCGACACCCGCAGCAACGTCGCAAAGGCCGTTGGCACAAGCCCCAGCACGATCAAGGCAAGCGTGGGGCGCAGACCCCGCGGGGTGGGCACACCTTCGGTCGCCATCATGATCGGCAGCAGGATCACCGCGCCCACCACCAATGTCAGTGCGGCCAGAACCACCGGGTCGATCGGCGGGCAGCGCCGGGTCAGGATCGACGCCACCGAATAGCAGAACGCCGCCCCGATGCAGGCCAGTTGGGCCAGCGGCTCGGCCCCGCTGCCCAGTTGCGCCAGTCCCGGGCCGATAAGCACCAGCGCTCCGGTGAAACCCAGGGATACCCCGACGAAACGACGTGCGTTCAGGGGTTCGTCCGAGAAGAAATGCGCCAGCGGAAGAACCATCAGCGGAATTGCGGCCATGGACAGTCCGGCAAAGGCCGAGGGTACATATTGCTGCCCCCAGCTGAGCAGCACGAAAGGCAGCGCGGTGGACAGGATGCCCATCAGGATCACCGACCACGCCAGACTTGGTGTCAGGCTGGGGATACGCCGCCCGGTCAGCCCCATCAAGGCCAACAGCATCACCGCGCCCAGCGTCGTCCGCGCAGTGGCCACCGTGATCGGGCCATAGTCTTCCAACGCCATCGCGACGACCATGAAGGTGCCGCCCCAGATCAGGCCCAGGGCAATGACGCCGCTCCAGTCGCGTATGTCGGGTTGAGGCACCATCGCTGCCTGTTCATCCGTTCTGCATGAAAAGGGCGGCCTCCGGGGCCGCCCTTGGGTTCAAGCCGTTCGGGCTTAGTTCTTTTCCTGATCGACCAGCTTGCCGGCCGAAATCCAGGGCATCATGCCCCGCAGCTTTTTGCCGACTTCTTCGATCTGGTGTTCGTCATTGGCACGGCGCGAGGCCTTGATCGTGGGCTGACCGACCTGGTTTTCCAGCATGAAGTCGCGCACGAACTTGCCCTGCTGGATGTCGTTCAGAACCTCTTTCATCGCCTTCTTGGTCTGCTCATAGGGCAGGATGCGCGGGCCGGTCACGTATTGACCGTATTCCGCGGTGTTCGAGATCGAGTAGTCCATGTTGGCGATGCCGCCTTCATAGATCAGGTCCACGATCAGCTTCACCTCGTGCAGACACTCGAAATAGGCCATCTCGGGCGCATAGCCGGCCTCAACCAGGGTTTCAAAGCCGCAGCGGATCAGTTCGACCAGACCGCCGCACAGAACGGCCTGCTCACCGAACAGGTCGGTTTCGCATTCCTCGCGGAAGTTGGTCTCGATGATGCCCGAACGGCCGCCGCCGATGGCCGAGCAATAGGACAGGCCGATTTCCAGCGCCTTGCCGGTCGCGTCGGTGTGGACCGCCACCAGGCAGGGCACGCCGCCGCCTTTGACATATTCGCCGCGCACCGTGTGGCCGGGGCCTTTGGGGGCCATCATGATGACGTCCACGCCCTCTTTCGGCTCGATCAGGCCGAAATGCACGTTCAGGCCGTGGGCAAAGGCGATTGCCGCGCCGGGCTTGATGTTGTCATGCACGTATTTCTTGTAGGTCTCGGCCTGAAGCTCGTCGGGCATGGTGAACATGATGACGTCGCACCAGGCCGCGGCCTCGGCGATGCCCATCACCTGCAGGCCTTCGGCTTCGGCTTTCTTGGCCGAGCGCGAGCCTTCGCGCAGGGCGACGACCAGGTTCTTGGCGCCCGAGTCGCGCAGGTTCAGCGCGTGGGCGTG
>NZ_JBXWSK010000041.1:0-29607 GCF_059613385.1 Ruegeria sp. BHSA162 | reverse complement strand
GTCATTGGTTGACATGCTGCATTCCAGCCCTGACGCGACCAGTTCGTCTGTGTTGGGGCCGTTTCACGTCTCAGGCGCACCCCCGCTGCCGATCGGTGGCGATATGAAACGTCACTACGGCGGGCCGGTCCTTCTTGCTGAAGGCGTGGTCCGGGATACAAAGGGCAATCCGATTGCGGGTGCCGAGCTCGACATCTGGCAAACCGCACCAAACGGGCTCTACGCCAGTCAGGATGAGGAACAGGATATCTACTCTTTTCATGGCTTGATGACGGTCGGCTCAGATGGCCGTTACGCTTTCACCACGGTCAAACCAGTGGAATACACGGTGCCATCTGATGGGCCAGTCGGAGACATTCTGCGAGCCTGTGGTCGCCATCCCTGGCGACCGTCGCACCTGCATTACATCGTCAAAGCTCCCGGTTATCGCACTTTGGTGACCGAGATATTTCCCGACGATGATCCCTATCTGGATGAAGACACGGTGTTTGGCGTGCGCGACGATCTGGTGATGACATATGTTGAACGCCCGGCTTCTGAATTTCCTGATGGCATGGAGCTTTCTGGTAAGATCCATGAACCTTTCTTGCATGTGAATTTCGACGTGACGCTTGCCAAGGACTGATTGATAGATAGGAGGCTTGAGGTGCTGAAACGTATCTTCATTTTGGGCGCTGCGCTGTTTTGCAGTGCCGCCATCGCACAAGAGCGCCCCATCTTCGACACGCATATTCATTACAGCCACGACGCCGTCGAACTGGTGCCACCAGAACAGGTGGCTAAAATCCTTCGGGATGCGGGCGTGCGGAAAGCGCTAGTTTCCAGCTCGGACGACAATGGCACTCAGCTGTTGTTGGACGCGGCACCGGACATCGTCGTTCCAGCGTTGCGCCCGTACCGTCGTCGCGGTGAAATCAACACCTGGATGCACGATGAAACTGTAATTGATTATCTGGAAGAAAACCTGGCCAAAAACGACTACGAAGCTATCGGCGAGTTTCACGCTTACGGCGAAGATATCAAAACGCCGGTCATCCAGCGTATGATTGCACTGGCCAAAGAGCGGAACCTCATTCTACACCACCACGGTGATCGAGAGGCAGTTGACCTGATCTTCGAGACTTGGCCAGAGGCGCGGGTTTTGTGGGCGCATTCTGGCTTTGACGACCCGGCCAGCGTGTCTGACGCTTTGGACACTTATCCCAGGCTTTGGGCGGACTTGGCTTTTCGGTCGGATATGGTTTCACGCGGCCGTTTAGACCCGGATTGGAAGGCCGCGTTCGAGGTGCATCCCGATCGGTTCATGGTTGGCACTGACACATTTGCGCCGGAACGTTGGTACTACGTTGGCCCGCACGCAGATTTTTCGCGTGAATGGCTGGATCTGCTGCCGGAACGGATCGCAGACAACATCGCCTATGCCAACGCTGAACGTTTGCTGGCATCAGAATGATCCGCTGGGTTATATGGCTTTTTGCTTCATCGGGCGCAGCAATTGCTTGTGACGCTGTGGGGCAACGCATGGGGTCGGAAGCCCCAGATGCGCCTGCGGTTTATTTGGCTGTCAGCGAAATTCCGTTGGCCCAACCGTTTTCCGTTCTGATTTCAGTCTGCAGTGAAGCAACAGCACATGAGGTGCGTGTTGATGCAATCATGCCCGCTCATCAGCACGGTTTGAATTACGTTCCCGAAGTTTCGGCATTGGGCGATGGAATGTTCCGGGTCGATGATTTGCTGTTTCACATGCCGGGACTCTGGGAGCTGCAGGCTGACGTTCATATCGGAGGGCGATCGCTGTCCTACACGTCAGAGATCACGCTCAAATGAAGTTCTGGGCTTTAACCGCGCTAATGGCGCTTCCGGTTGCTGTACACTCAGAAATTCTATTGTCCGAAGAGGAAATACAGCAAACGCTTTCCTTCGGGCCGTGGCCGCCAACATACAAGCCAGACCCCAGCAATCGCGTTTCAGGTGACTCAAGGGCTATTTTGCTCGGCGCGGCTTTGTTCAACGATCCGGTGCTGTCGGTAGACGGCGCTTTTTCTTGTGCGAGTTGTCACGACCCCGAACAGGCATTTACAACATCCGAGGCGCGGGCGCTCGGCCGTGTCAGGTTGGATCGGAACACCCCATCCCTGAGAAACCTTGCGAGTCTGCGCTGGTACGGTTGGGGTGGCAAGAGCGATAGTCTCTGGGCAGCAAGTCTGCATCCGATCATCGAAGAACAAGAGATGGCTCACAGCAGCGAAAGTCTAAAGGCGGCAATTTCCGAGAGTTCTTATGTTGCTGATTTTGAGTCCATTTTCGGCAATATCCGAAGTCAAGACCCGGAGTTGGTCCTGGTCAACACGGCCAAGTCTCTATCAGCCTATTTGGAGACGCTTAGAACCGAGCGGACACAATTTGACAGTTTCCGCGATGCGCTGGAACGCGGAGATCTGTTGGCGGCTGCGAACTATCCCGAAGCTGCTCAGAGAGGTCTAAAGCTCTTTCTGGGGCGCGGGAAATGTGCCCTTTGCCACAATGGCCCGGCATTTTCCAACAATGAATTTCACGACGCCGGTGTGCCTTACTTCCTAAGTGAAACCGAAGTCGATGAAGGACGGTTCGGCGGGTTGAACTTCCTATTTTCAAGCGTCTACACACTGGACGGGGAATGGAACGACGATCCCGCCAAGCAAGGTGCGTGGGCGGTTCGCAGTGTGCATAGGCGTCATTCTGATTTTGGGACCTTTCGTACGCCAAGTTTGCGGGGTGTGGCTGAAACTCCGCCCTATATGCACGACGGCAGTTTGATCGACTTGGACGCGGTGGTCCGGCACTACAGCGAGCTTGATACCGAAAGGCTGCATGCCGACGGTGAGGCCATACTCTCAGAACTGAGCTTGTCCGAGCAGGAGATCGCTGATCTCATTATGTTTTTGGAGACTGTGTCCGGCGTTGCATGGCCTTGAGATACTCCAATTCAGCCAAAGTGCCGCCTGAGTTATGCGGCACGTCGCATTTTGCTGACCCCCTTTCCACGTCAGAGAGTGTGGCCAACAAAACAAGGTCGTTGCAGTCGTCCGAATGATCTATGCCGAACCCCTTGTTGCCTACTTTGGTCGGGCCGTTCCCGAGTAAAATATCGTCGTGCTCCAGCGCCTGCCCACAAAAACTTTCGTCATTGGTCGCTTCGCATGCTAAAAGGCTGCACTAAGGCAATTGGGTTGGGCGCTTTTAACAAACGGCAAACGGGCAGGTGGCTCAATGACCGCCTCGAGAACTCCCACCTGCCGTTTCTACGACTCGACCTCGCGTTACAGCGTTTCAAACACATGCGAAATCTACAGAAATTCGCCGTCTTCAAATCCTCTGTATTTGACCACTTCAACTAGGAAAGATCGCTAACCAGCCCAAGCCCCTTCAGGCTGATCCGCCTCGCCGGTCGTTGCGAGTGGAGTCAACTTTGTTCCGGATAGGTTCGTGGTTCCCGCGGTAAACTGAGACTGGTTCGACTTCGTCTGACAGCACCGCCACCCATTGCCGACTTTCGCCACTGTTTTCTTGCCACGGGTTTCTGTGGGTAGTACCGTGCGCTGTGCCGCTCTGCCTCAATCAGAGAAAGCGCGATATGCAGACTGAGGCCGCTTTTCCGAAGCGTGCAAAGTTTACTTAAATCCGCCGCGGTCCATTCATCTCTCTGCTTCCATGATGTTGACTGAAAGATGGGATTGCCCACCTCTACAATAGCCAGACAGGAAACCTTTCGCGATCTCTACTCAGACAACACTGCGCCATTCAGGTCAAAGTGCTTTGGGAACATTGCACGCAGAAATCGGAAGACAATTCTCATTGCTTCGTCGCGGTCAAATGAATCCGGGTGGAGTAGGTAATCAGTCCACATGCCTTCGAGCATTGCGAGTGTGCCGTGCGTGGCGTCCCTGGCAACTTGATTAGGGTGTTCCGTCCCAGTTTCTTTTGCAATTCGAGCGAAAGCGTTGAAAACCAAGTTCCGAAGCTTGGCGTCGCGGGTATCTGAAAACGCAGCGATTGCTGCTCTGTTTCGGGCCTCGCCTCGAAATGCGTACCAAATGGAGACGTTTTTCTTGTTGAGAATGGTCTCACTCAAGTCACCCCGAACAATCATCTCAATATGTTCCTGCCCGGTTTGCCCGGTCGTTTCCAACAACTCATAAATGCCATTGTAGTATTGTTCGGATGAATAGCGGGCGGCTTCGTCGACCAAGTTGTCCTTGCCACCAAAATGAAGATGAATCATTCCGCGGGACAGATTGGCGCGTTGGATGATTTCGCTGACTGAGGTCTCGGAAATCCCTTTCTCTGCCACCGAGTCGAGTACGGCCTCGATCAGAGAAAGGCGATTTCGTTCGCGTATTTCTTGTCGTCTTCCAGTCATATGATTAGGCGGCTCTATTTGTTTTCAGTCTCTTGCGGTGGCGTCTAGTGGCCGATGCGAAGTCGGCCAGCCCCGATGTTGAAATAATCAGTTGACACAACTAGTGCAAAAATCCCAGATTTAAATGGACGATTGTCCATTTTGTGATCGACTGTTGTCACAGCAAATAAAACGACATTCAGCAGGGAAGCATGGCAGGAGTACTACGAAGTGAGACGGGCAAGGGCCTGGCACTTAGCGCGCCTGCGACGCTCTACGTGGGGCTGCTTGTAGCCGTGCCGCTCTGTATTCTTGTCGCCTACAGTTTTTGGACCCAAACATATGTCCAGATTGACCGGACATTGACTTGGGCGAATTACCAAGAGGCGTTTACTGACCCCTTGGTTCGACACCTAATGATCCGTTCGGTTGCAATTGCGGGCGCGGTGACATTGGTAACGGTTTGTCTGGCCTACCCGATTGCCTACTTCATTGCGTTTCGTACGCAAAAGAAGACCCTCTGGCTGCTGCTGATCACTATTCCTTTTTGGAGCAGCTACCTTCTGCGCGTGTTCAGTTGGAAACTCATTCTTGGTTTCAACGGGGTGTTGAACTCGGCGCTGATTTCATTGGGTTTGATACAAGAACCACTGACATTCCTGCTCTACAATGAGTTTGCTGTGGTCCTTACGCTCGCCCACGCCTGGGCACCTTTTGCCATCCTGCCGATCTATGTATCGCTGCAAAAGATTGACCGCAGCCTTTTGGAGGCCGCAACAGACCTTGGCTGCAGTAAGTTTGAGCGCTTTGTACGTGTGACGCTGCCCCTGACGGTGCCGGGGATCATCGCGGCCTGCCTGATCATTTTCATCCCAACCGTCGGCGATTACGTCACTCCGGCCTTGGTCGGTGGATCGCAGGGAAAAATGGTCGCGAACTTGATCCAGGTGCAGTTTGGCGCCGCCAATAATTGGCCGTTGGGTGCAACCCTGTCTCTTCTCGCCATGCTTTCGGTCGGCTGCGTTGCGATCCTGTTCGTGGTGATCGTCACCGCATTGGGTCGGAGGATCAGATGACCAGGGTATTTCGCATCTCATGGTTGCTGGTTTACGCGATTGCCTACCTGGTGTTTCTCTATCTGCCGGTTTTGCTGTTGCCGCTGTTTTCGTTCAATGACGGAACCATCGTGGCGTTCCCGCTCAAAGGTTTCACGTTGAAATGGTACGCGCAGTTGGGTCAGCAAGACACGCTGTTGCAAGCCATGGTGAATTCGCTGATCGTCGGCAGCGTGACTGCCCTGATGGCAACTTCCCTGGGTCTCTTTGCAGCTCGCGCCTATGTCCGTTATCGCTTCACGGTGCGTGAGTTGTCCGAGGGATTGGTCATGCTTCCACTGGTCATTCCCGGCATCATCGTTGCCAGTTCAATGCTGGTTCTGTTCATCAGCATCGGGCTGAAACCATCGCTGACCACCGTGATCCTTGGGCATGTGTTTGTGGCGCTGCCCTTTTCCGTGTCGATCATGAAGTCTGCGTTCGACGACTTCGACCAGTCCCTGGAGGAGGCCGCGTTCGATCTTGGTGAAAGCGTTGTTGGAACGTTTCGACGTGTTACCCTGCCAATCGTCGCGCCGGGAATCATTGCTAGCCTGTTGGTCACCTTTACAGTGTCGTTTGACGAGTTCGTCCTGGCCTTTTTCCTATCCGGAAACAGCCCAACACTGCCGGTTTATATCTGGAGCCAAATCCGCTTCCCGGCAAAGCTGCCCAACACGTTGGCACTGGGGTCACTGCTATTACTGTCATCGGTCCTGTTGCTGTTGATTGCCGAATATTTCCGCCGCCGTTCCATCCAGTCCTCAGATTGAAGCCAAAGGAAACAAGTAAGATGAGCGAACAGAACATCATCGAAATTCGGGGCGTAGAAAAACGCTTTGGTTCCTTTGTGGCTGTGTCTGATCTGAACCTGACCTTGAAAGAAGGTGAGTTCTTTTCGTTGCTTGGCCCTTCAGGCTGCGGCAAGACAACGGCTTTGCGTATCATCGCGGGTTTTCAGGATCACGAAGAAGGCGAGATCCGGATCGATGGTCGAACGATGGGAGAGGTGCCTGCCAACAAGCGCCCTACAAATATGGTGTTCCAAAGCTATGCGATCTTTCCGCATTTGAACGTCGGCGACAATGTTGGCTTCGGATTACGCAAAACAAAGCTGTCTCGGAGGGAAATCAAAGAGCGTGTTGCCGAGGCGCTTGAGATGGTCGAGCTTGGCGGCCTGCAGGACCGAAAAGCCAACGAATTGTCGGGAGGTCAGCGGCAACGTGTGGCACTCGCCCGGGCACTCGTTATGCGGCCCAAGGTATTGCTCTTGGATGAACCGTTGTCTGCGTTGGACAAAAATCTGCGCGAAGCGATGCAGTTGGAGATGCGACGCCTTCAACAGAAGCTTGGAATTACTTTCGTCATGGTCACGCATGACCAGTACGAGGCGATGACCATGTCCGACCGCATCGGCGTCATGTTCGCCGGGCAGCTCAAGCAGGTGGATAAGCCAGAGGTCCTGTATTCCCAACCCTGCAACCGGGAAGTGGCTTCTTTCATCGGTGGAATGAACTTTCTGGATGCCGAAGTGACTTCGGAGAATTCTGAAACGCTCGAAGTCAACGTCAAGGGCTTTGGGAAGATGGAAATCGGGGTGAACCCCAACGTCCAGGTGCATGACAAGGAACTTCTTGTCGGGGTTCGACCTGAGCAACTGGAAATCAGCTCGGAAAAACCGGATGGCTATGATGCTCTTGTTCAGGGCGAGGTCTCGGACGTCGCCTTTTATGGCGAGAGTGTCCACTACTATGTGCGCGTCGATGGTCTGAAAGACAGCATTGCCGTCGCAGTACCAAACTACTTTCACACGGTCGATCACACGCGCGGCGATACCGTCTGGCTTGGCGTTCAAAGCGCCTCGGTGATTGACTTGGGTAAACGTGAATCTTTGGGAGGAGAACAATGATTAAAACAGCATCACTTACGGCAGCAGTAGTTGCCACCTTTACCGCGGGCCAAGCTCTGGCGAACGCCGCTGACCTGACCGTTTTTGACTGGTCCGGATATGAGGATCAGGGTTTCTACGGCGATTATGTCGAAAAGTACGGTGGGGCGCCCAGCTACACCTATTTTGGCAGCGTGGAAGAAGCGTTCACCAAGCTTCAGTCCGGGTTTGAAGCCGATTTGGCTCACCCCTGCACAGATGCCCTGAGGAAATGGGTGGCGGCAGATTTGATCAAGCCAATCGACACCAGCAAGCTGGAGAATTGGGACAAGTTGATGCCCAAGATCAAAGAGGTCGATGGCATCACGATCGATGGGCAGACCTACATGGTGCCGTTTGAGTGGGGCAACACTGGCCTGATCTATCGCACCGATATGATTTCGGCGGATGATGTTTCGCTGCAATTGCTTGCAGATCCCGCCTATCAGGGCAAAGTCGCCATTCCGGACGCCGCTTCCAGTGCCTTTGCAATGGCAGCCTTGGCGACCGGAGCGTCCAGCTATACCGATATGAGTGACGAGGAATTCCAAAAAGCGGCGGACTATCTGCGCGCGGTTCATCCGAACGTGCGGTTTTATTGGTCTGATGCCGGCCAACTGGATCAGGCAATTGCCAGCGGTGAGGTTACGCTGGGTTGGGGATGGAACCAATCGGAACTGAACCTGATCTGGAACGAAACCCCAGCGGTCATGATGCGCGATGTGGACAAAGGCATCGCGACCTGGGTCTGCGGTTATGTACATCTGAAATCTGCGAAGCAGTCGGATGAGCAGGTCTATGACATGCTGAACGCGCTCAGCTCCGCGGCAAGTGGGAAGTACATCATTGAAAGCTGGGGATACGCCCACGCCAATGAAGACGCTTTTGCACAGGCAGACCCGGAGTTGATCGAAACTTACGGGTTCTCTGATGTGGACAGCTTCTTTGAAGGCAGCTTGTTCTTTGACGCCGTTAACCCCGAGTTGGAGGCGAAGATGTTGAAGGAATTCGAGCGCATCAAAGCGGGCTTCTAAAGGCGCTCTTACAACACAGCCGGGAATGGTGGGGATGTAGAAACCCTTCCATTCCCACGAAACCATTTCCGATTTTCTTGGAGGAAGCGCGGCAATGTCAGGCGCTGACGGATATTCTGTACTCTTTGAACCGGTTCAAATTGGGCCAGTGACGGCTCGAAACCGGTTCTACCAAGTGCCCCACTGCAACGGCATGGGGCACTTGCGACCGCAGGCCGAGGCTGCCATGCGGGCAATGAAGGCCGAGGGTGGTTGGGCCGTCGTCTCCAACCAGGAGACGGAAATTCACCCGACTTCTGACCTGTCCCCGTTTGCCGAAAACCGACTTTGGGATGAGCGGGATATTCCGGCGCTGCGCCTGATGACCGAGGCGGTGCATGGAAAGGGGTCTTTGGCGGCTATTGAATTGGCGCATAACGGTCACCACGCGCAAAATCATCTGAGCCGGGCCCCTTTGCTGGCGCCTTCAGAACTTGCCTTGCAAACTGCTTATCCCAAGCAAGCCAGGGCGATGGATAAGGCGGACATTCGCGAATTTCGCAAGTGGCATCGCGCAGCGGCTCGCCGTTCGCGCGAAGCCGGGTTCGACATCGTGTATGTATATGCCGGGCATCACATGACCTTGCCTCATCATTTCCTGCTGCCACAGTTCAATGATCGAACGGATGAGTATGGAGGTTCACTGGAGAACCGGGTGCGGCTAACCCGCGAGCTTCTTGAAGAAACCAAGGAAGAGGTTGGAGACGATTGCGCCATTGCCCTGCGATTTGCGGTTGACGAAATGCTCGGGGCAGACGGCATGCAAGCGCAGGAAGAAGGCCGTGCTGTAGTCGAGTTGCTGGCCGAGCTTCCTGACCTTTGGGATGTTAACGTGGCAGATTGGAGCAACGACTCTGCAACTACCCGGTTCGAGCCCCGCGACGGCTTTCAAACCTCATATATCGAATTCGTGAAACAGGTGACTTCCAAACCTGTTGTTGGCGTCGGGCGTCTTACGTCGCCGGATTTGATGGCGTCACTGGTCAGGAAAGGCATTCTTGATTTTATCGGCGCGGCGAGGCCATCCATCGCTGATCCGTTTCTGCCCAACAAAATCAAGGAAGGTCGCATCGAAGAAATCCGTGAGTGCATCGGTTGCAATATCTGTGTTTCATCCGACTCTCTCGGTGTCCCCATACGCTGCACACAAAACCCGACCATGGGCGAAGAGTGGCGGCGGAAATGGCATCCAGAGTTCATTGAGCGTCGGGGGAAAGAGAAAACTGCGCTCGTTGTGGGCAGCGGACCAGCCGGACTTGAATGCGCCATGCAATTGGCGCGGCGGGGATACGAGGTAACTCTGGCGGAAGCCAAGCAAGAGCTTGGCGGCCGTGTCTTGCAGGAGTCTGGTCTGACCGGGCTGTCCGCTTGGAAACGCGTCACAGATCACAGGATTTATGACCTTAGGCAAAGAGGGAACGTTCAACTGTTCACCGACAGCCTGTTGTCAGCAACCGAGGTTGTCGAGCTGGCTATTCCGAACGTCTTTGTCGCAACTGGCGCAAAATGGCGACGAGACGGGCGCGGGAAATCTGGATTTCACGGCGTATCAATAAGCGGCGGCGCTCAGGTATTTACGCCGGATGACATCATGTCAGGGACACTGCCGGGGAGCGGTCCGGTTTTGGTCTACGATGATGAACAGGCATATCTCGGTGGTGTATTGGCGGATCATCTGGCTCGGGCTGGACATGAGGTCGTCTTTGTAACCCCGGCTTCAATGGTTTCGCCGTTTACTGAACTAACGCTGGAACAAACTCGAGTACAACGCAGTCTTCTGGAGGGCGGCGTTCAACTGGTCCTGTCTCATACATTGGACAACGTGGCGCCGGGGCAGGCGACCGTGCGATGTGCGTACACGGGGCAAGAACAGACCAAAGAATGTGGTTCAGTTGTGTTGGTGACGCAGCGCGCGCGCGAAACCAACCTCTACGATGAGCTGCGCAGCTTGGCCAACAACCCGCTGACTACGCTGGAATTGATCGGAGATGCAGCAAACCCCGGCTTGATCGCGGACGCAGTATATTCGGGTCACATGGCTGCTCGGAATTTTGAACGCGAGGCGGGCGAAATTGACCGCGAATTTTTTCGTCGGGAACTCGTTTCCCTTGAACTTGTATGAGGTGCGCCATGCCAAAAGATGATTTGCAAGTTATGCGCGACTTGATGGGCTCGCAACGTGAAGGGTTCGCCTTGCCTCGTCACTTCTACACGTCTCAAGCCGTATACGAGAACGATATCAGTGCGTTCTGGAACCGAAACTGGATCTGGGTCGGCCATGTTAGCCAGGTCCCTGAGCCGGGTGATTATTTCCTGTTCGACTATGGACCCGAGTCCATCATTGTCGTTCGGGATCGTGAGGGCGAAGTGCGCGGGCATCTGAACGTATGCCGCCATCGTGGATCGCGGGTTTGCATCGAACGGAAAGGCAAAGCCCGCAACTTCATATGTCCGTATCACGCGTGGACTTTCGACTTGAACGGCAAACTGCGGAACGGTCGATCAATGGGATCGGATTTTGATCCGGGCCAGTATGGGTTGTTCCCGGTTCAGGTGAAGATATACCAAGGTCTTATATTCGTCTGTGCAGCCGCGAATGCACCACCTCTGGATGCCGCGCTGGAGCGACTCACTCCACTTTCAAAGCCGTTTGACTTTGAAAATCTGAAGGTCGCTCATGAAGCCTCGTATCCGGTTCCCGCGAACTGGAAACTGGCCTTGGAAAACTATCTGGAATGCTATCACTGCGCCCCGTCTCATCAGGACTATTCGCGCAGTCACTCGTTGAAAGATCCTGCTCAAGTTCTTGAGTTCAGCGGCGCTCTTCGCGAGCGGATGGATGAAGTCGGAGTTCCCTTGGAGGAGTTGGACCTGACCGGAGAAAACGCGCTCGCGCCGGGTGCAGATGTCTATTGGCGGCGCTACCCGCTGTTTCCCGGGTATTTGACGGGCAGCAAGGATGGTACGCCTTTGGCTCCCCCTCTGGGAAAGCTAAAGGGTCACGACGGCGGTGCCACCGATCTGGGGATCGGGACTTTGAACTACTTCCTTGTTTATGCAGATCACATGGTTGGCTACCGGTTCGTTCCGCGCGCTCTGCAGGAAACGGATATTCAGATCGTCTGGTATGTGCGCGGCGATGCTCGAGAGGGTCGTGACTACGACAAGAATGCGTTGACATGGCTCTGGCATGTCACGTCGCTCGATGATGAGCGGATCATCCGTCACAATCAGGAAGGTGTGAACTCCCACCATTTCGTGCCGGGACCGCTGTCCGAGATGGAGTGGAGCATTCCTGGTTTCTATCGCAACTACTTCAGCATGATCTGACACGCTCAGAATTCGGAGAAACACCATGACAGAGTTAACGAAGCGCAGATCAAGACGGCGCGGGGGCGGGCGTGAGGCACGTGCTGCCGTGCGAACCAGCAATGTCGCTTCGCAGGCAATCTGGCCGGGGATTGCCGGAGGAAGATACAAGCCCCTTTCAGACGCTGACATTGCGCGCATTCATGAAGCCGCCCTGAGTATTCTGGAGCGTACGGGCGTCGGTGATCCAACACAGGAAGTTCTTGATCTCGTGCTGCCCAAAGGGGCGACGGTGAACGAGCACGGCAGGCTATGCTTTCCTCGGGCCTTGATGGAAGACCTGTTGGCCAAGACCGCAAGCGAATTCTATGTCCATGCACGCGGATCTCGGGCTGGAAAGGACGATATGCACTGCACCAAGGACAAGGTGTATTACGCAAATTCCGGTACGGCGGTGACAACGTTTGACGCGGAAACGCGCAGTTACCGACCATCAACGCTCAAGGATATCTACGATTTCACCCGACTTGTAGACCGGCTCGACAACATTCACATGACCGGTGATACGGTTCTGGCAACGGATGTCCCGCAGGACTACGAGCATGACATGAGCATGCTATACGCCATTCTGGCGGGAAGCGAGAAACCGTCCTGCCTGACATTCCGCACGCGCGAACACATAAAAGACGCCATTCATATGTTCGATTTGGCATCGGGCGGGGAGGGAAAGTTCCTTGAAAAGCCTTCGGTGATTTTTGGAGGCTGTCCCATCGTCTCACCGCTTCGGTTCGGGCGGGAAAACCTGGAAATCCTGATTGATACTGCAAAAATGGGCCTTGTCTGCGACCTTGCCGTTCCGCCACAAGCCGGAGCCACGTCACCTGCGCCATTGGCCGGCACGCTGGCGCAGGCGGTGGCCGAGACCCTTTCCTGCGTGGCCGTTGCCAACCTGATCAACCCAGGAACACCTGTCGTCTTTGCGGCTTGGCCGTTCATTACTGATCTGCGCACTGGATCGTTTACTGGCGGAAGTGGCGAGCAGGCTTTGATTTCAGCCGCTGCTATTCAGATGGGCAACTTCTACAACCTACCAACCAGCGTCGGATGTGGAATGACGGATTCCAAAATCCCCGATGCGCAATATGGGCTGGAAAAAGCGCTTACCTTCGCTTTGGCGGCCCATGCGGGAGCAAACCGGTTGTGCGAGTTTGGTGGAATGCTCGGCAGCCTGATGGGCTGTAGCTTTGAGTCAATGGTGATCGACAACGAGGCAGCGGGCATGATCTCTCGAACACTGCGCGGGATCGAGGTGAGTGACGATACGCTTTCGGTCGACGTCATCCATGAATGCGCAATAGATCCCGGTCATTTCCTTGGTAATGCGCAGACCTTGCAATACATGGAGACCGAGTATGTCTACCCAATCTTGATGGATCGGGAGCTTACCGACACTTGGGAGAAGGCAGGCCGTCAGGATATGTTCGAGCGGAGCAGGTCGGTTGTGAACGATATCCTGTCCAATCACTACCCGAACTACTTTGGCAGCAAGGCTGATGAAGAGGTTCGATCCAAGTTTCCGATCAAGTTGCCGCCTGAAGAAATGCGGGCTGGGTGAGCGTAGCAGGTCGCGGTAGGGGCTCGCCACTTGCAAGGTTGCGAGGCCACCCCGAAGCCATTCCTAAGTTCTCAACGCATTCTGGCGCGTCAGGTCCTCGGTCGCCAGCCGGATGCCCTTTTCAAGGATGTCGAACATCTGGTTCAACTCGTCTTCCGAAATGATCAACGGCGGAGAAAACACACACATATTGATGATTGGCCGCAGGATCAGTCCGTTCTCCTGACAATGATGATCGATCAATGCGCCAACTGATTTATCAAGATCCAGCAAGTTATCGGCTTTGGCGTCCGCAACACACTCAACGCATCCAACCAGCCCCATACCGCGGGCATCACCGACGAGCGGCAATTCAGCTAGGGCCTGAAGGCGTTCTGCGAACAGCGGCGTGATCGCGCGGACATGCTCAAGAACGCCGTCACGCTCCATGATTTCGATCGTCTTCAAACCGGCCGCCGCGCTTACTGGGTGGCCCGAATAGGTGAAGCCATTAGAAAAGGTAGCGTCCTGGGCGTGTTCGCCGCTTATTTCTGCTATCAGCCGATCAGAAATGATGCAGGCCCCCATCGGCACATACCCTGAAGTCATTCCCTTAGCGCAGGTGATGATATCCGGCTGAATACCGAAGACGGCTTCGGACGCAAACCAATGCCCAAGCCGTCCGAACCCAGTCACAACCTCGTCCGAGATATACAGGACATCGTACTTTCGGCAGATTTCCAGACAGCGCAGATGATATCCCGGTGGAGGTACGATGACACCTCCAGAGCACAAGATCGGTTCAGCGATGAAAGCTGCGACCTTGTCTGCTCCGGTCTGCAGGATCATGTTTTCCAGATCCGCTATTTTTTCGTCCAGAAAGTCGTCGACTGTCTGCTCGGGGCGACGCGTATAAGGATTCACATTCGGCAGGAAGCGCGTCAGGTGACTTGCCTGGTCCAGCCAACCTTTGTCTCGCTCTTTTCCGGACACTGAGGCCGCCAGGTAGGTCGATCCGTGATAGGCTTTCTGCCGCGATATCACGATCTTCTTTTCAGGCTTGCCCAGAAGGTTGTTGCGAAACTGCACAAACCGAAGAGC
The DNA here is from genome assembly GCF_059613385.1 of Ruegeria sp. BHSA162. Taxonomy (NCBI): domain Bacteria; kingdom Pseudomonadati; phylum Pseudomonadota; class Alphaproteobacteria; order Rhodobacterales; family Roseobacteraceae; genus Ruegeria; species Ruegeria sp. BHSA162. The sequence goes on along the minus strand of NZ_JBXWSK010000041.1, from coordinate 15,131 downwards.
GGAATCCACGGCGGTTGAGCCACCTGTCGTGAAGAACACATGGTTCAGGTCGCCCGGCGTCCTCTTGGCGATCTCATGCGCCAACCGGGCCGGAGCTGAGTTGGCATTGTTGAAGGGCGAAAAATACGCCATCTCTTTCGCCTGCTGGGCCATGGCATCGGCAATTTCAGTGTTTCCATAGCCCAATTGCATACACCACATGCCAGCAGGGCCGTCTATTAGGCGCTTTCCGTCCTCAGTGAAGACGTGAACGCCCAGGCCGCTTTCTGCAAAGGTGCGTTCGTTTTGGCCCAAACATGACATTCCCTCCCACGGGTGCAGGAAATGTTCGTTATCCCACTCGCGAATGGACCGAAAGTCAGAGTTGGTAAGGGTCATGCAGCGCCTTGATGAAATGGAAATCACAAAATGAACAAACATTTATTCAATGTCAATTCTTGAACTTTCGCTCTGCTAAATGCGAGAAGACAAAGGGCGACCACCCAGCGGAGGACAAACAAGATTACTCTCGAGCCTGATATCCCAACCAATGCCCGTGATCTGGGTAAGCTGCAGAACCGAAAGCAGTTGATCCAAGCGGCTGCAGAGGCCATCTACAAGTACGGAATTCGCGGCACAACCTCGGCGAGAATCCAAGAGTTGTCGGGACTGTCGCAAGGGATGGTAAACCTACACTTTGGCTCCAAAGAAAAGCTTCTGCTTGCGGTGGCTGAGGAATTGTCAGTCCGCTACGCGGAGCAGTGGAAGGTCATCGCAGCCAATCCCGAGTTGGACCCGGCAGACAAGTTAATCTCTTTCATTAAGGCAGACTTCGATCCCTTGGTCCTAAATGCACGGGACGTCGCAATTTGGTTTTCCTTCCGGGCCGAAGCGCTCTCGAACCCGAAGGTATTTCCTTTCATCGACTCGCGAGACAAAGGTTTCAGGGCGGCGATACTGGAGCTGTTGGAGCAAATAAAGGTTGAAGGCCAGTACGATGACGTAGACGTCAATCTTGCAACAGACGCATTGGTTGCTTTGCTGGAAGGGCTCTGGACCGACTACCACTTGCACTCAGAGATCTTCAAACCTTCGGAGGCTTTGAGGATCTGCCTGTTTGTACTGCAATCGATGTTTCCAAAACACTTTAGCAACCAAAAGATCTACGGATGAAGGTGGCTTTGGAAAATGGGAACCTACCAAGGTCAATCCCTAATCCGTCCGTGTCTCGTTAATGAAACGCCGCAAGTCGTTAGTCATTGGTTGGGCCTACTGGACGCACATGAGCGATGCAAAACACCAAATAGCAGCGCGCCGATGATCAGCGAACTAGCCGAAGCTTCCAACCCGCGGCCGCGCGCGATCAGCAAAATTCCAATAACAAAGTCAGTGGAAATCTACAGATGGAGTTATGAGCCGAGCCGGCATCTTCAATCCCACCGGTTATGACCGTTTTCACAACAACGACATCAGCGTCGGCATATGTAGCAAGAAGTCTCATGGTTGGGGGCAGGACCGCCAATCTCGCTCCAAGCTTCACCCGTAGCACTGCTGGGCTGAGTGATAGCTAGTATAGTGTGCAGTGTGACGGCGGACTCCTTGACTTTCACACTCTACTCAAAATCCTTGCAGTCAATGAGGGAGAGAGTTTGTGCAAGCTGAGGGATTTGTCAAAGGGCGGCCGATTGACCTGGCAGTTTTGGACTACGGGCTGTTCAAGGTTCATTCCACGGGTCGCATCATTGGGATCTGCGGCTTTCTGATCCGGACGGATCTGGGAGAAGCCATACTCATCGACACCGGGTTTCCCGAAAAATATGCGACCGATACCGAAGCCGCGGTCAAAGAAGATCTTTTGTACGAGTTTGGCGAAGTCCTAAAATGTGAACCGGAAAATCTGCCACGCGCGCAACTGGCAAAGCTCGGTCTCATTCCATCAGACATTACGTTGCAGATTTGTACCCACACTCATATCGACCATATCGGGGGATTGGGCGACTTTCCGAGCATTCCGATACTGATCTCTTCCGTGGAGCGGGCTCTGCCTCGTCCATTGTATTGGGGCGGTGTGCAGCCTTTGGAGTGGCCCGATCGGGATTACTTTTTGATTGATGGCGACGTAGAGATTGGACCAGGTATTCTGGTAATGGCGGCACCCGGTCATGCACCAGGCCAGATCGCCCTGATGGTCGATCTTCCCTCGGGTCCGGTTTTGCTCACCAGTGACGCGATATCCCGACCGTCAGAAATCGATGAGAAATTTGCAGGGTCATGGGACGAAGAAGCCGCGATTGCCAGCGCAGACAGGTTGATGCGTCTAGCATCCGAGCGAAACGCCTTTGTGATCTATGGGCATTGTCCAAATCAATGGCCAGTTCTGAAGAAAGCACCAGAGGTCTACCGTTGACCCCAACCGGTGGTCCACCTTTCCCGAAATCGATTGATCTTCCTGAAAACTACCTGACGTCCCGCCCTTGATTCAGAATGATTACATTTCCGCTGGAAACGTCACCGGCCGGTGAAATGAGAAAACTGACCCAAGAGGCGACTTGCTCGGGCTGCATCGCATGACCATGCGGCATGGCGCCAACGGCTTTCTCCAAGACTTCCTCAGACAAGACATTGAACAAGGGCGTCTCGGTCATGGCTGGCGCCAGCGAGTTCACACAGATTTTTTCCTTTGCGTATCGACGGGCTAGGTCTTTCGTAAGGGTATCCATCGCCGCCTTTGATGCCCGGTAGTGCGGAGGGTCAAATACATCGAAATTGTAAGCTCCGTTTGATGAGATATTCACAATCTTTTTGACGCCCTCGCGTTCCAACATCAATCGGACAGCCTGCTGGCAACAATGGAACGCAGAGTTGAAATTGATTGCCATCTGCCTTTCCAGTTCCTCGGGCGGTATATGCGGGAAGTCGGACATGAAGCAGGTGCCAGCGTTGTTTACCAAAGCATCGAGGCCGCCATAAGCTGACTTTATGCCATCAAACGTCTGCGCGATTGCAACTGGATCCGTCAAGTCAACGCAGAATTGTGTGAAATTTGAACCTAACTCTGCCGCCAGTTCATCCAAGCCCTCCTCGTTGAGGTCCAGTCCAAGGACGTGGAACTCACATGTCCGCAATTGGCGGCAGATAGCCTGTCCCATCCCTCCCGCGGCACCAGTCACAACGGCTGTTTTCATAGTAACTCCTCGAACCCTGGCGAAACAGTGGATATCTTGAACTACAGAAGGAAACCCGCAACGCAGGTTTCTGCAAGTATGGATAGTCAATCTCTCAAAAAATTCGGTGAGCGTCTGGTTTGGGCTCGGAGTTAGACCTTGCGATGTCATTCCACCGCGCTTTGGCGCCGGATGTGCCTTTCGACGTTGCAACTGAAGCAAACGGCAGCATGGTCCGCAAAGCAGACGTTCAAGCAAGTTGCAGCGAATGACCGGTTTGAGCCTACTTTGACTGATGCTGATCGATGCCCCAATGACAGCAATGCGCAGAAAGTGGACTTTGCAAAGCACAGCAGACGGCTCAAACCGGGCATTCCTTCTAATAAGGGCGTATGCGGCGATGAGCAGGAACTAGACTTCACGGTTGCGCCCCGACGACTTGTATCCTCATGAAGCTTCTTTTGTATCGTTTGATTGATCTTCCTTGATCGGTAGGATGGGTAAACCTTCAAAACTATTCCGGGGTCAAAAATGTATAGGTATGTGCTGACAATACTGGCTTTGTGTTGTGCAAGCTTACTTCATGCCGCCGGTATGGAGCGGTGGGGTGAATCCGGGGACTGGACAATCCTGATTGATCCCGAAAAGGGCAATGGTTGTCTCGCGTGGAAGCCCTTTGAAAATGAAATGACTGTTGAAATAGGCGCGGCGCCCAATCAGGCCGGTGGTTTTTTTGCCGCCTTTAATCCGGCCTGGGTTCAGATCGAGGACGGCGCGAAGGGCATCGTGAAGTTCGATTTTGGTGATGCGCAATTCGAAGGCGAGGCAATTGGTGTCTTCAAGAATGGCGTGCCCGGCGGTTACGCCTTTTTCGACAACCCGGCTTTTGTAACCGAGTTTGGAAAACGCCAAAGCGTTACGATTATAGGTGAAAGTGGGGCCGAGGTGGAACTCGATCTCAGCGGGTCTGCAAAAGCAATCGAAGCGGTTCTGGCGTGTCAGGCCGAACAGCCGGAACCACTGAAGAACTAAGTAGCTTCCAATTATTGCAATTGATTGATGTCCGGCACACAAGGTTGCCTGTTGGTAGGCATAGCATCAGCGCCTTCTGGAGCCTTGTTTCTGGACCCGCCCACATCCAGCTTGAACTTTGGCGACGAAAGCTGGCCAGTCACATCAAAGGGCCAGGCGCTTCGGGATAGAGGTTTGCCAACGCGCCGAGGCTCCGCTCTGAGCGCTATCGTATCGTTCAGCCAGTCCACTTGCCCCCTGGCAACCAATTGAACCGATCCTGTTTCGATGACGATGGAGTTTGACCTGACTCGCCCGGCTTGGATATCAACCGGGGCGACCACGCAAGTGATGTCGGTATAGCCTTGTCGGAACTCTTCTGAAAAGAGCCAGGGGAAAATACCCAGCCCGGCCAACTCTAGTAGACTGGTACTAATGTAACCTTGCGACATCGACAACGACGCATTGCCACGCATCGAATTGACGAAGGCCTTGCCCGAGGCGGTACTGCCAGAAACGTTGAACTCACCGCTCAAACGTCCATAGGCCTCAATACCAATGCCCAACTCATCCATGATTTCGCCGAATTCCCATCCCGAGGTCGATCCCGACAATGAAAGCCAATCAGGAGAGTCAATCAGATCCATGACCGCCCGCAGGCTGAAGTTTCCGCCACCATAAGCCATCTGAAGAGGCCCGAAATCCACGGTTCCGTCTTTGGCAGACAATTGGCTTGAAACAGACGTTACGCCTTGCTGGCCTACAATCTCTTTGAATTCGATCTGTACCTCGACGTCAGCTTCTCGCAGCACGCGCTGCACATCCAGAAGATCGGCAGGTTTCCCTTTTTCCTTTGGCAATACCAAGGGCTGGACGTCTGTCTCCTTCGGTAAAACCAAAGGTTGAACTTCGGCTTCAGGTTCCTTTGTGGTCTCGCCTACCAAGCTTTTCAGTTGGTCCAGCACGGCAGTCAGGTTCTTCAGGTCGTTGAGATCAAGCTTTTCGCTGGTGATGTTGCCCCGAACAACAGTAGCGCCCTCGGGGAAATTTGCGTCCAATGCTGCAAGAAGATGCGAGGACCCGGCTTCGAACTGGATTGCGGCATCAAAGTCCTCGCCCTGTTTGGAGGTTTCCGCATCAATAGCTAGTGCTCCGATCTCGACAGGCTGCAGATCCACTGCGGTCAGAAACTTGGCGCTGTCGTTGATGTCCAGTTCCACGTCGAAATCGAGACCGGAGAGCCCTTTTAGCTCGTTGACAGAAAGTGCGAGATCGAGTGCCCAGAGATCGGTGTCGTAAGTAGTCGCGTTAAACCTGTTGAGTGAAACCGGCCCACCCGCGTTAGATATGTCGAAATCGGCTTTGATGCCGCCGAACTGGTCAACGTAGACTTCATCGAGGTTGGGCAAAATCAACTTGGCGGGCCCGTTTAGCTCCCCATCGAAAGTCACGTCCTGAAGCTGAAGCAGATCGAGGATTTTACCTTCGGCTTTCAGGACAGGCTCTTCAATTGGACCGGCTTGCAGCGCGATGCCCAGCATGGCGAGCCGGCCGTCCGGCATGCGGCGAATGCTTTCGATTGAGGCTGGACCGATTACGTCTAACCCCTGGTCGAATGCATTAGTTTGGAACAGCAACTTCTCGAATTCGAAGGAAGCCAGGGATCCGACCATATACATTTCAAAGCCCGTGAACTTCAATTCCTGGATACTTTTTGCTGCTGGTGGCGGCTGTCCTTCGGGATAAAGTCGCGCGTTGAAAAGCAGATCGACGCCCTGAGCGGTGTAGAGGTCATCTATTGAACCTTCAGCTTCGAGTTTCTGTCCATCTTCCAGGCTTACGGTGGTTGTAAACGCCTCGATCTTCAGAGCGTCCTGAGACACGAGCTCAGCCTGCAACTGGCCATTGCCTTCCAGAACGCGTTCCAGCCCGATGACGTCCAGAAAATCACCGAATTCACCTGTGTCCATCTCCAAGACTGCGCGATAGCCGCCCCCTTCATCTGCCGAGAAGGGCTCGCCATCGTAGCTTACGGTCATTTCGCCAAAACTGGCGCGTGTCGTAAACGGTGCGGCGTGTGGGTAGTCGCCTTCGATTTCGAAAACCTGACCGTTGACGGAGCCGGAGCCCGAGACCTTTGTTCTGTGTCCATTATCTACTTGTTCGAGCGCGAGTGACTGAAGGTCAAACACAAATGAGAAGCCCGAGACCTTGTCGTCGATGTTTAACCCGATTGACCTGAAGCTGACGTTCTTGTCGCTCAGGAAGTTCAGAATTCCACTGCTTTCCGTGTCGGTCTTATCGGTACCATCAGCGCTCGCGACGTCTTTTTGATCATCCGCTGATACAGTTTCCTCTGAAGTTGGCTTGGGTGTTGGCTCGCCTTTTCGCCAGCTTGTGGTACCGTCTTCGGCCGTCAGAAGATTTGCTTGGAGGCCTTCCACGACGAGATTGTCAAAGTGCAGGCGCCTGTTGGCCAAAGCGGCGATATCCAGCTCCAGTTCCAGCAGGTTCAATTCCACAAGAGCTGACTCCGGCATTGTCAGGCTCGGGATGACCACACCACCTACGTAAATGTAACTCGTACGGCCAAGCGCGACGCTTACATCATCATGGACAAGAAGTGGCCGACCAATTTGTTCCGAAAGAACTCTTTCCACAAGGTCGCGTCGCATGTCCGAGAACATCGGAGCAGCAAACAACAACCAAACAAACGCAACTGCTGCGAAAGCGAGAAGTGCAACAAGCCCAATTACCCTAAATAGCCAAACCCTCATGCGCTCCCCTATCGCCGCTTTCGCCGTTCAGTCTCTCACAAGCAGATATTCGGCCCACCTAACTGAACGCCCCTTCTAAACCATATTCAGGTCAGTTGGGCCGTGTCACTATTCGTCTTTGATAGCCCCGCCAGTCGCTATTATTCTTCCCATCAGTACGCTTGCCCTATTGGTCGTAGCCTCTTTGGAAGACTGAATTGGTCCAAAAGTCTGAACGTCATCGACCTCCAAAGTAAACGCAGCCTTCATGAGAACGGGACCATCAACAACCAGCATTTCTTTCTGCGTCGGGTCGATCCTGATTTGCCCAGTTACAGCGATGGTTCGTAAAGCGTCGATGGCGTCCATGAGTCACTTAGGTGCAAACGCACCATCTGGTTTGGTGGTGGAGGCGGCACGTGGCTACACATTCCACGTTCCGGCACGATATATGCCATTTGGGAGCCATCTTCGTCGCGGGGTGCCGGGATCACAAATCCGCCCAACGAAACGTTCGCACCATCGATGTCGACATTGGCGGCCGTGCCCGCCTTTTCACGTCTTTCCATCACAACCCAGCGTTGGGAAATCAGCCAGTTCGCATCAATGCCTTCCTCAGCAAGGGTTGCTTCGGTCGTCTCGATATCCAGTTGAAGCTGGTCCAGCTGTTCTGGCGTGGCCCCGACTTTTTCTAGTAGTGCTTGCAACCTGACCAATTTACGAAGCGCGTTAAGCTGTTTGTCAGTCAATTCAACGAAAGGATCTTCGTAGTCCTGAGCGGATTCAACGATCAGGTCTGACCACTCAACACGATTACCTTCCGAATGAGCCGGCAATGCCAAAAAGCATGTAGTTATTACTGCAAAGGAAAGACGCATTGTCATATGCTCCTCAATTGTCCGCAAAGCAGCTCCCATTGCCACTGGCTCTGACGGGTCATCATTCAGTTGCACCGGATTCCTGCGCGAGCAGGACGCGTGCTCACGAAAGGGTAGCAAGCGCAAAAAATACAAGAAGGGCTTTTTCCATCGCTAGGTCTGGTGTCCGGGTTTTGACCTTGGGCCGGGGTTCACAGAAAGATCGCCCCGGCCAGCGTCAGGGCAAACGAGGTAATTCTTGCCCTGAAACACCGTACCTTAGTCTAGTTGAGAAGATCACCGACGATGCCGACAGCATCAACAACGGTAGAGAGGTCATTCGTAACTTCGAGGACTTCACCATCGACCTGAATGTAGCGGTTTCCATTGCCCGGCTCCTTCAGCTTCCATTTGGAAAGGTCCCCGATTTCTTCGAACTCCAGGTCAGATGGGAGCTTGGCACCGCGCGTGTAGCGCTTGATCTGGCCAGGTGGCACAGCCTTTGGGCCTTTGCCGGGTTTGTCTTCGATCTGAATGCTGACATTTCCGTCCTTGCCGCCCTTGTTCGGCTTCTTACCCTTGTTGTCTTTGGCATAAGCATCGCTGCCTCCAAGGATGAAAAACACAACTGATAAGGCTGCGAGAATTCCGTACACGATCTTCATAGACTGTTCCTTTGCTTCCTAACTTCATTCAACCGGAGTTGAAAATTCCGGCACGCGCTTCAGGGCTTCAACCATGTCCGCGCTCGTCATCAGTTCGATGAACCTGTAGTCTTTTAGCACCCCTTGGCTCAGACGCGAAAATACATGGCCTGCACCATGCCTGGATCGTCCGGGAAACGGACGGTGATGTAGTTCTTGCCATCTGCCAGTCCCCAAAAATAGCTTATCATCTCACCGCCCATTGCGGCGAGTGCAGCGCCCATGTCCTTTTCCCGGTCGGTCGGGTTGTCGATCATGGTTTGCCAGGCATCGGGGTTTGGTTCCCCGATCCCCAGATAGTATCGGCTTTGGGTTTGTTCCGCTGCTGCTCCAGCAACGCCGATCCCAAAAACGCAAAGAGCTACTGCGATTGCCTTGTTCATTGATCGCTCCCCTGTTCAGGATCGACGATGCAAGGCGCAGGTGTCAAATTCCCGCATACTCTGCTCATTCGAGTGTATTCTTGTAGAAGACGCCGTCTTTCATGATCACGCGAATGGTCTCAAACCCTCGATCACGCGCAGGTGCATCAAACCATTTCGGATTTGCGCCAAGAACCGACAGGTCCTCCAGTGGGTTCCCGTCGACAATAAGGATGTCTGCATAGGCCCCTTCTTCGATCACGCCCAGTTTGTTGGGATATGCGCCCTGTTCGATCACACCCAGCGGGCCTGCTGTGTAGGGGTTGAGTTTTCCTGAAAGCGCCAGAAGTGCGGCGGACTTTGACGTGGCTTGTTGCAGGATTTCGTGTGAAGTCCATGCCTCCAGCCGGTATTTGAAATCATCGTTTTGCTTGGTCAGCGCGACGGGATCGCCGATGATATCGGTCGAGAACGCAACGTTCTCGATCTCATACTCTTTCAACAGTTTCATCTGGTTGCGCGCACCTGCCTGAACATCAAGGAATTTGGGAGCTGCCGCAGGGCCAAGCGCCTTCTTTACAACTTCCTCATCAAGCCCAAGCAGAGAATAAAACGGGACGATCTAGGCGCCAGAATCCTTGATGGCCTGCGCTGACACTTCAGTCATCAGTTGTCCATGTTCTATGCTGATGACGCCCGCTTCCAGCGACCGCAGGATCGAGTCGTCGTTATACGCGTGGACCATGACATAGGTTCCCCAATCAGCCGCCGCGCGAACCGAAGCCTCCAACTCTTCCGGTAATCCTTGAACGGTGTGCAACGGATCAACCGAAGATGACACACCACCGCCTGCCATTACCTTGATCTGCACAGCGCCCATACGCAGCGCTTCGCGCGTTGCCCGCAGTACTTCGGGCACGCCATCGGCCAAGAACTCGACATGCTGGTTGAAGAAAGACGGCTGCGCCCCCATGAAGTTCGGGTGGGGTTCGGTATAGACCCGATGCTCGCCATGTCCGGAAGTCTGCGAGATGACCGGCCCTGATGCGTAAATCCTTGGCCCTACGGCCTTTCCACGATCAATAGCTTTTTGCAGACCAATTGCCGGGCCACCCGCATCCCGAACGGTTGTAAAACCACGCAGTAGCATTTTCTCGGCTTCAATTGTGGAAACCGCGCCCCAATACATCCAGTCAAAATTGTCCCTCAGGTCCGCGACGGGCTCGGTGATTGCCATATGTACGTGCGCATCGATCAAGCCCGGCATCAGCGTTCGACCTCCACCGTCAATGATCTGGGCATTGGCAACGGCCAGCGGTTCCGACGATACTTCCGCGATCAGATTGTCCACGACCAGAACGTTTGCGTTCTCAATTCGCTGTTCATCGACACCGTTAAATACGTGCACGTTGGTAAATAGGATTGGAAAGCTCTCATCCTGCGCAAAACCTTGGCCCGCGATTGCCAGGCTTGCAGAAAAGGCTGTCGTGGCCACCAGGTGTTTGAATTTCGGTGTCATTGAGGCCCTCCAAATACGAATCAAAGATGTATGTTTCTGAATATGATTTTAGAGTGATTGCCGGATTTTGCCTGACAGTATGGCGGGCTGCGCCAAATTGATTTGGCATTCTGCATGCTTTTGGCGCCTTTTTGTGTGTTTTCTGTCTTTCTGTCGTTACCTTCATGATATTTGAGGGCGACATGGGCGTATTTGAGCAAAACACAAAGAAGGCCTTGCCGCTGGTTCGGGCATCGGTTGCTGCACCGGTGGTAGCTGCTTTGCGTGGTGCCGGTGTTGAACCAGCCTTCGTTCTGGACCCTCTTGGCGTGAGCGAAGTTCAGGTGATGGATCGCCAGAATTTCCTGCCACACGAAACGATTTATAAAATCCATCAAGCCGCTGCTGACGCAACATCACCGGACTTCTGTGCGCAAGTTGGTCAATCAATCGACCTTGTTCGGTTTCTGCCTCTTGGTGACATGTTGGCAGAGGCGTTGACGCTGGGCGACTTCTTTACGCGCTACACTCAAGCCGTCTCGAAAGAATCCAACGCGGTCACGCAGTCGCTGCTTGTGGAAGGGGAGCACGCTTATTTCAGTGCTAAGCGGAATTTCAGCATTTCGGTTTCACCCGGACAGACCGACGCATTTCTGGCGAGCATCTGGGTATCATTGCTGCATCGGGTTCTCGATTTCAGGTGGGACCCGAGCCAGATCATTTTACGGGTAAGCGAACCTGACGTGTTGCCAAAGCACTTTCATGGTGTTCAAGCCATTAAGTGTAGCCCTCAGGGCTTTTCGATCCGGTTTCCTTCACCCTGGCTGAGCCATCAGTTGCTCTCGGAAACATTGGAAAACCCGTCAGACCTGACAAGCGATTTCCTCGACCAGCATGCGCCTCAAGATTTCTTAGCCGGGCTTCAGGGCCTCATCCGGATTCATCTTGGCGAGCCGGGATTTGGTGTTGACGAACTGGCGCGCCTATGCGGTTTCCACCGGGAGACATTGAACAACCGGCTGGCCTCTTATGGGCAATCAGCATCTCAGGTCATATCTGCTGTCAAACTGGAAGAAGCAAAGAAGCTGCTGGGTCCGGTGCGAAAGTCCGTTGGTGAGACCGCACTGCGGCTTGGTTACGCAGACCCCACTGCGTTTTCGAGGGCCTTCCGTAAATGGTCTGGAATGTCGCCGTCGGGTTTTAAGAAAACGGTAAAAGAACTGGGCTGAAAACCGGCGCCAGTGCGGTCGCATGCAGCTCGCCGTCGTTTCTTCGAGCATTGGATGAGAACACTAGCCGTATAAATCCCAAATTGCGCGCACGTTGTGAAAAACTGGTCGAGCGCCTGCAACACCATTCACGCATGTCCGGTTCTGCAAAAAGCTAGAATTGCAAAGTTCTGGGCTGAACGTCCGGTTTGGGCTGAGACCAGTCATCAGAAAGCAATGAGCCTACGGCAACTTTCTCCGCATTGCGAATGAGCGAAAGCACCTCGGGAGGATTGCAATTCTGGCAACAGATCAAAACAGCGTGGCAATCGCTTTATGAAGCGGACAATTATCCAGATTGTGAGCAGCGCAGTTCCCGTCAGCGCTATCTGGATCTACTTGTTGGACCATGAAGCTTGATGATTGCGGTTTGTGTTCCTTTCGTCTGAGTAATAGACACTTGATGCGGTGTTTTTGGGGAGAGTGGCTGTCCCCCTGAAGTCCCGTGTCGCTTGTGTTTAGCAAATCAAAACCGAGTTGAACGATTGACATGCATTCGCAGTTGGTATGCTATCCGCAGCCATAACGTTAACAGAAATTTGCGACACGGTATCGTGAATTCAATGCAGTTAAACGGCTGCAATATGGGAGAAAATAATGAAAAATCCAATACTCGTACTGACGCTTTTGATGACGACGACGTCTTTGGCCAGTGCCGAAACTCTGCGTTGGGCGCGCTCGGGGGATGCGCTGACGCTTGACCCGCATTCGCAGAACGAAGGGCCGACGCATACCGTGCGCCACCAGATGTATGAACCTCTGATCATTCGGGATACGAGCGGTGCTTTCGAGCCTGCGCTGGCGACCGATTGGGCCCCCAGCGAGAGTGATCCGAATGTCTGGGTGTTCAATCTGCGTCAGGGCGTGAAATTCCACGACGGCGCCGATTTCACTGCAGAAGACGTGGTGTTCAGCATCAACCGTGCGAAGCAGCCGAACTCGGACATGAAAGAACTGATCAATTCGATTGTCGAGGTGCGCGCTGTCGACGACCACACGATCGAGATCGAGACGGACGGTCCGAACCCCATTCTGCCTGCGAACCTCACCGACCTGTTCATCATGGACAAGGGCTGGACCGAGGCGAATAACGCGGTCAACGTTCAGGACTTTGAAGGCGGTGAGATCACCTTTGCGACCGTCAATGTGAATGGAACCGGCCCCTACAAACTGGTCAGCCGCGAACCAGACGTCAAAACGGTGATGGAGCGGAACGAAGATTATTGGGGGCGTGATCAGTTCCCGATGGCGATCAGCGAAATCATCTATACCCCGATCCAGAATGACGCGACCCGCGTTGCGGCAATGCTGTCGGGCGAGGTGAACTTCCTTCAGGATATGCCGGTGCAGGACCTGGACCGGGTGAATGCCGTCGACGGTTTGGTCGTCAAACAAGCGCCGCAAAACCGGGTGATCTTCTTTGGCATGAACCAGGGCTCGGATGACATCGAGGCGGATAACGTCGATGGCAAGAACCCACTTGCCGACGTCCGCGTTCGTCGGGCCATGTCCAAAGCGATCAATCGAGATGCCATCCAACAGGTGGTCATGCGCGGTCAGTCGCAACCTGCCGGGATGATCGCCCCGCCGTTCGTGAACGGCTGGACTGCCGAGATGGACAGTGAAAGCAGCACGGATGTTGAAGGTGCAAAGGCGCTTTTGGCCGAAGCGGGTTATCCGGACGGTTTCTCGATCCGGCTGGATTGTCCCAACGACCGGTACATCAACGACGAAGGTATCTGTCAGGCCGCTGTCGGGATGCTGGGTCAGATTGGCATCACTGTGAATCTGGATGCCAAACCGAAAGCGCAGCATTTCCCGCTGATCACGGACGGAAAGACCGATTTCTACATGCTGGGTTGGGGCGTTCCGACGTATGACTCGGAATACATCTTCAACTTCCTGGTCCATGGCCGTGAAAGCGACATCGGGACGTGGAACGGCACCGGGTATGACAATGATGAGTTGGATGCCAAGATCGAGTCGCTGGCCTCGAACACGGATCTCGTCGCGCGAGATCAGGCTATCGCCGAGATCTGGCGGGTGGTGCAGGATGAACAGCTGTATATTCCGATCCACCATCAAGTGTTGAACTGGGGTATGGCTGAAAACCTGGACATCAACGTTGATCCCGAAGATCAGCCTATGGTCAAGCATTTTGGCCTGAAGTAAGAAACGTGGCGGGCCTCGGGATGCGAGGCCCGCCACCAAAGAGTGGGAGCTATCATGAAACGTCTGACCACTGCCGCGCTATTCTGCGCGCTTGCCTTGCCCGTCGCAGGCGAAGAGTTCACGTTTGCCGTTACAACGGACCCGCAAACAATGGATCCGCATGCCGTCAACTCTGCCCCGGTTCTAGGTTTCTTGAACAACGTCTACGAAGGGCTTGTGCGCAGGGGCAAGGACATGACCATTGAACCGGCGCTGGCCACCAGTTGGGAGACCATCGGGGACGGAGCTGGATGGCGGTTCAAACTGCGCGAGGGCGTAGCGTTTCATGATGGTTCTGAATTCAATGCGGATGACGTGATCTTCTCGTACCAGCGGGCGTCTGACGAAAATTCGGACACACGCAGCTGGTTCGCACCCGTCAGCGAGGTGGTGAAGGTTGACGACTACACCGTCGATGTCATGACCACCGCGCCGAACCCGATTTTTCCGGACAGCATTGCCAACTGGATGATCATGGATAGCGGCTGGGCCGAGGCAAACGACGCAGCACTGCCTGACAAAGAATCGGGCAACTATGCGACCCTGAACGCCAATGGCACCGGTGCTTTCCGAGTTACCGCTCGAGAGCCGGGCCTGCGCACTGTTCTGGAGCCGTTCGACGGCTGGTGGGACACAGCAGAACACAACCTGACCCGCGCTGAATTGGTGCCAATCCAAAACCCGGCAACCGCTCTGGCGGCTTTGTTGTCCGGAGATGTCGACTTCATCAACCCGGTCCCAATTCAGGATGTGGCTCGGTTGCAAGGCAATCCGGATGTGAAGGTCATTCAGGGCGTCGAAGCGCGCGTGATCATGCTGGGGTTTGATCAGAAGGAAGGCGCGAGCGAAGCCGGGCAGGGTGGCTCGGACCTTTTCCGAGATGTGCGCGTCCGCGAGGCGGTGGCAAAGGCAGTTAACGTTCCCGCTATCCTGCAAACCATCATGCGCGGCAATGCTGAGGTGGCGAGCCAGTTGGTCAGTCCTGCGATGCGCGGCTATTCGGCTGCAAATGCGGACCCCTATGGCTACGATCCCGAGGGTGCCAAGGCTTTGCTGGCTGAGGCTGGCGCTGAGGGGGCCGAGATCAGCTTTAAGTGCCCCAACAATCGCTACCTGAACGACGAAGCTGTTTGCCAGGCGATCACCGCCATGCTGTCTCAGGCCGGGCTGAACGTGACGCTCGATGCGATGCCGGTTCAGAACTACTGGCCTGAACTGCGGGCCGACAATTTTGATATGTATCTGTTGGGTTGGTCACCCGGTACGTTTGATGCCGAGCATCCCGTGCGTTTTCTCGCTTCGACCCCGAATGAGGAAAAGA
>NZ_JBXWSK010000040.1:0-31249 GCF_059613385.1 Ruegeria sp. BHSA162 | reverse complement strand
GATCAGGGCCGAGTTGTAATAAGCCGCCGCCGCAGGTCCGTGCAGAACGGTGACCTGATCCAGATCCACGTCCAGTTCCTCGGCAATCAGGGCAGCCCATGTGGTTTTCACGCCCTGGCCCATCTCGGCGCGGGGCGCAAACAGGGTCACGCCGTTCTGGTCGATCAGGATGAAGGGGTTCAGGGCCGCTTCGCCGTCGCCCGGTTTCAGCGGGTTCTTGGCGGGGCGGTTGACGTAATAGACGCCGAAAGCCACGCCACCGACGATGGCGGCTGATCCGATCAGGAAGGTGCGGCGCAGGATTTTTCCGATGCTGGCCATGGATCAGGCCTCCTTCAGCTTGGCGGCGGCGTCGTGGATCGCGGCGCGGATGCGGGGGTAGGTGCCGCAGCGGCACAGGTTGCCCTGCATCGCCTCGTCGATTTCTTCGTCAGAGGGGGCAGGGTTTTCGGCCAGCAGCGCGGCGGCCTGCATGATCTGCCCCGACTGGCAATAGCCGCATTGCGCGACCTGATGGTCGACCCAGGCCTGCTGGATCGTGGCCAAGTTGTCGGGCGTCCCCAACCCTTCGATCGTGGTGACCTCGCCCCAGACATCGGACAGGGCAACTTGGCACGAGCGGACGGCCTCGCCGTCGATCTGCACCGTGCAGGCTCCGCAGGCGGCCACACCGCAGCCGAACTTTGTTCCGGTCAGGCCCACCTCGTCGCGCAGCACCCACAGAAGGGGGACATCGTCGGGCAGATCGACCTGATGTGGCTTTCCGTTGATCGTCAGCGTGGTCGCCATGGCGTACCTCTTTTGGCTGTGGCTGGTTTCTGACATAATTGATGAAAAATGTCAGTGCGTCAATTGACAATTTCGCGCGAAACTGTCAGAGGTCAATTCATGGCGGAAAAACTGGATGATACACGGGCAAAGGCGATCCTGACTTCGGCGTTTCAGGCGTTTTCCGCCTATGGGTTCCGCAAGACCTCGATGGATGACATAGCGCGTGGCGCGGGCATGTCCCGTCCAGCGGTCTATCTGCATTACAAGAACAAAGAGGCCATCGTTCGCAGCCTGACACAGGCGCATTACGCCGAAAAGATCGCGACGGTGGCACATGCGCTGCAGGGCGACGGAGCGGTGTCCGAGATCCTGGCGCGGGCGATTGATGCGCAGATCGCCGGGATGGCGGCCATACTGGCTTCGCCGCATGGGCTGGAGATGCTGGATACCAGCAAGTCCACCGCTGCCGACATCGTGGCCGAGGGCGAGGCGGCGCTGGCGGATCTCTACGCTGAATGGCTAAAGCGCGAACTGGCGGCCGGTCGCGTGCGCCTGCCGGACGGACCGGCCGAGACCGCGCGGACCATCACCGCCGCGCTGAAGGGGATCAAGATGACCGCCTCGAACGCCGAGGAGTTCGAGCAGCGCATTGCCCAGTTGTCCGCGCTGATCGGCGCGGGGCTTGAGGTCAGGTAACCCGCTGCCGGACCTTGAATTCCGGTCTGTCCCACAAACGGTTCTGCATGATGTCAGTCAGGATCTCGACGGCGCGCGACACGTCGCATTCGTCGATATACAGCGGCGTGAAGCCGAACCGCATGATGTCGGGCGCGCGGAAATCCCCGATCACGCCGCGGGCGATCAAGGCCTGCATCGCCGCGTACCCGTCGGCAAACCGGAACGAGACTTGGCTGCCACGCATCGCGGGGTCGCGGGGGCTGGCCAGTTCCAGATCGGGGCAGGTGGCCTCGACCTGCTGGATGAACTGTTCGGTCAGGGCGATGGACTTGGCGCGCACATTATCCATGTCGGCCATGTCCCAGATATCCATCGCCGCGGCCAGCGCGGTCATCTGGATCACCGGTGGCGTGCCGACGCGCATGCGCTCGATGCCCGCGCCGGGGCGATAGTTCAGGTCGAAGGCAAACGGCGCCTCGTGCCCCAGCCAGCCCGACAGGGCCGGGCGCGCGGTGTCGGCCCATTTCGGCGCGACATAGATGAAGGCCGGGGCGCCCGGGCCGCCGTTGAGGTATTTGTAGGTGCACCCCACCGCGAAATCGGCGTTGCACCCGGCCAGATCCACCGGGATGGCCCCGGCAGAGTGGGCCAGATCCCACACCGTGATGACGCCGCGCGCATGGGCCAGCTCGGTCAGCGCCTTCATGTCGTGCCTGCGGCCGGTGCGATAGTCGACTTCGGTCAGCATCAGCACGGCGACTTCATCGGTAATGTGCTCGGCCACGGTCTCGGGGTCCACGACCCGAAGCTCGTACTCCTCGCCCAGCGAGCGCAGCAGCCCGTCAGCCATGTAGAGATCGGAAGGGAAGTTGCCATTGTCCGACAGGACCACCTTGCGCCCCGGGTTCAGCTCCAACGCCGAGGCAACCGCCTGAAAGACCTTGATCGACAGCGTGTCGCCGACCACGACCGTACCGGGCGCGGCGCCGATCAGGCGGCCGATCCGATCGCCCAGGTCGGTCGGCATGCCCATCCACCCGGCCTTGTTCCACCCGGTGATCAGCATCTGGCCCCATTCCTCGGTCAGCATCTTCTGTACCTTTGCGGCCGCCGCCTTGGGCAGAGGGCCCAGCGAGTTGCCGTCCAGATACAGAACTCCTTCCGGCAGGTGGAACATGGCTTTGGTGGCGGCGAAGTCGGTCATGATAAATCCCGGTGTTTTCTTGTGTCCGACCCGGGGTATCGGATCGGTGCCGGGCTGTCTACGCCCGCCTGTTTGTGGCCCGGGTGCACAATATTCGACCGCAAGGCCAAGATGCTTTGCCATCGGGGTCTGAAAGCGGTAGGACTTGGCCCGGAAGCGACATGTGCCGGTGCATGTCGTCGTTCAAAAGGGATGCTCATGCGCCGTATCGACGTACCGCCACTGTGGCTTTTGGGCTTCGCGGTGTTGGCCTGGTTGCAGGGCCGTTATCTGTCGCTCGGCCTGTCGCTGGAAGGCGGGTTGACCGACCTGCTAAGCGGGTTGCTGATTGGTGGGGGTATCCTGCTGGCGGTTCTGGCCATCGTAGAATTCCGCCGTCACCGTACGACGGTCATTCCGCATGAAACACCCACCGCAATGGTGCAGTCGGGCATCTACAAACGCAGCCGCAATCCGATCTATCTGGGCGATGTCCTGATCCTTGCCGGGTTGATCCTGCGCTTCGATGCCGTGTTGTCGCTGGTGTTGGTTCCTGTGTTCGTCTGGGTATTGGAACGGCGGTTCGTCCTGCCCGAAGAGGACCGCCTACGCCGCACCTTCCGTGCGGATTTCGCGCGTTACGAACGCAAAACCCGTCGGTGGATCTGAAATGCGCCGAGCCGTGACACAACGTAATGAATGCTGCGCTTGCGAAATAATGTTGCGCAGGATAGATCTTTGCTTAACAAACAATACCGACCACCCGCTCGGTCAGAGTGAAAATTAGGGGGACTTGCCGGTGAAAATAGGCACGCCAAAGGAAATACTGAAAGGCGAGAACCGGGTCGCGATGACTCCGGAGTCAGCCGTGCAGCTGCAGAAATTGGGCTATGAATGCGCCATCGAGAAGGGGGCTGGTGCTGCCGCCGGTTTCTCAGACGAGGCTTACGAGGCCGTCGGGGTCGAAATCGTCAAGACAGCTGCCTCTTTGTGGAAATCGTCGGACATCATCGCCAAGGTGCGCGTGCCCACCGAGACCGAAATGAAACGTCTGACCAAGGGCAAGACGCTGATCTCGTTCTTCAACCCGGCAGGGAACGAAGAAGGGATGGAATTGGCGAAAGCCAAGGGCGCCAATGTCATCGCGATGGAAATGGTGCCCCGCATCAGCCGCGCGCAGAAGATGGACGCTTTGTCTTCGATGGCCAACATCGCCGGGTACCGTGCGGTGATTGAGGCGGGCAACAACTTTGGCCGCTTCTTCACCGGCCAGGTGACGGCCGCGGGCAAGGTGCCGCCGGCCAAGGTTCTGATCGTTGGTGCCGGCGTGGCCGGTCTGGCCGCCATCGGGACGTCGACGTCGCTTGGCGCAATCACATATGCGTTCGATGTGCGCCCCGAGGTCGCTGAACAGGTCGAGTCGATGGGCGCCGAATTCGTCTATCTGGACTTTGAAGAAGAACAGCAGGATGGCTCGGCCACCGGCGGGTATGCTTCGGTTCAGTCCGAGGAGTTCCGCAATGCTCAGCTGGCCAAGTTCCGCGAGTTGGCGCCCGAGATGGACATCGTCATCACTACGGCCCTGATCCCCAACCGCCCGGCCCCCAAGCTGTGGCTTGAGGATATGGTCAAGGCCATGAAGCCCGGATCGGTCATTGTGGACCTTGCGGCCGAGCGTGGAGGCAATGTCGAAGGCACCGTGCCGGATGAAAAGGTCGTGACCGACAATGGCGTGACAATCATCGGCTATACTGACTTCCCCAGCCGGATGGCGGCTCAGTCCTCGTCGCTGTATGCGACCAACATCCGTCACATGATGACTGACCTGACCCCGGACAAGGAC
Organism: Ruegeria sp. BHSA162; assembly: GCF_059613385.1. NCBI lineage: Bacteria > Pseudomonadati > Pseudomonadota > Alphaproteobacteria > Rhodobacterales > Roseobacteraceae > Ruegeria > Ruegeria sp. BHSA162. The sequence continues at coordinate 26,774 of NZ_JBXWSK010000040.1, read as the reverse complement.
GGTCAGATCAATCACAACATGGAAGATGACGTGATCCGTGGCGCGACCGTCACCTACGAAGGTGAGATCACCTTCCCACCGCCACCGCCCAAGGTGCAGGCCATCGCCGCCAAACCCAAAGCCGAGGTCAAGGAACTGACGCCCGAAGAAAAGCGCGCGCAAGAGATCGCTGCCTTCAAGGCGCAGACCAAGCAACAGGTCACCCTGCTGGGCGTGGGCGGTGCGCTGATGCTGCTGGTGGGGCTGGTGGCTCCTGCCAGCTTCATGCAGCATTTCATCGTCTTCGTGCTGGCCGTCTTCGTGGGCTTCCAGGTGATCTGGAACGTCAGCCACAGTCTGCACACACCGTTGATGGCGATCACCAACGCGATTTCCTCGATCATCATCGTGGGCGCGTTGATGCAAATCGGGTCGGGGTCTTTCCTCGTCATTCTGCTGGCGGCGCTGTCGATCTTCATGGCCGGGATCAACATCTTCGGCGGTTTCCTCGTAACCCGGCGCATGCTCGCCATGTTCCAGAAATCTTAAGGAGGCCGGGCACATGGAATTTGGCTTCACCACTGCCGCCTATGTCGTTGCGGCTGTTCTGTTCATCCTTTCGCTCGGCGGCCTGTCGAACCAGGAAAGCGCCAAGCGCGCGGTCTGGTACGGCATTGTCGGCATGGCGCTGGCGGTTTTTGCCACGCTGGTCGGCCCCGGATCGGGCCTGTGGCTGCTGTCGCTGCTACTGATCATCGGCGGCGGTCTGATCGGTCAATACGTGGCGCAGCGCGTCCAGATGACCGAGATGCCGCAGCTTGTCGCCGCCATGCATTCGCTGGTGGGTCTGGCGGCGGTTTTCGTCGGGTACAACGCCCATTTCGAGATCAAGAATGTCGCCGAAGTCTTTGCGATCGTTGACGCGGCCAAGGATGCCGACCTGTCGGATCTGGGCGCCTTCGCGAAACTGATCGCCAAGAAAACTGCGGCCGAGCTGGCCATTCTGCATGTCGAGCTGTTCCTGGGCATCTTCATCGGTGCGATCACCTTTACCGGTTCGGTCGTGGCCTATGGAAAGCTGGCCGGCAAGGTGACCTCAGCGGCCACCAAGCTGCCGGGCGGGCATGCGCTGAACGCGTCGGCGGCTGGCCTCTCGCTGATCTGTCTGATTTGGTACACCGCTTCGGGTGGGTTCTTCCCGCTGTTCCTTATGACGCTGGCGGCGCTGTTCATCGGTTATCACCTGATCATGGGCATCGGCGGTGCCGACATGCCGGTCGTTGTGTCTATGCTGAACAGCTACTCGGGCTGGGCCGCGGCTGCGATCGGTTTCTCGCTGGGCAACGACCTGCTGATCGTCGTCGGCGCGCTGGTAGGCTCGTCGGGTGCGATCCTGTCCTACATCATGTGCAAGGCGATGAACCGTCACTTTGTCAGCGTGATCCTCGGCGGCTTTGGCGGCACTTCGGGACCCCAGATGGAGGTCGAAGGCGAACAGGTGGCGATCGACGCCGACGGTGTTGCAGCAGCGCTGAACGATGCCGACAGCGTCATCATCATCCCCGGCTACGGAATGGCGGTGGCGCAGGCGCAGCAATCGGTCAGCGAACTGGTCCGCAAGCTGCGCGCCAAGGGCAAGAATGTGCGCTTTGCCATCCACCCCGTCGCGGGCCGTCTTCCGGGCCACATGAACGTGCTGCTGGCCGAGGCCAAAGTGCCCTATGACATCGTGCTGGAAATGGACGAGATCAACGACGACTTTCCGGAAACAGATGTGGCGATCGTCATTGGCTCGAACGACATCGTGAACCCTGCGGCACAGGAAGACCCGAACAGCCCCATTGCCGGGATGCCGGTTCTGGAATGCTGGAAGGCCAAGCAGGTGATCGTCTCGAAACGCGGGCAGGGCACCGGGTATTCGGGCATCGAAAACCCGCTGTTCTACAAGGAGAACACCCGCATGTTCTATGGCGACGCCAAGCAGTCGCTGGACAAGCTGCTGCCAATGATCGACTGATCTGTGGCTCTTATACTTGGAAAAGGCGCCCCTCGCGGGCGCCTTTTTCCGTTTCAGGGTATGATGCCGTATCAACCCCAATCGGCAGGAGGTGTTCCATGCATAAGGTAAACGGCATCGGCGGCGTGTTCTTTCGCGCCCGCGATTCAAAGGCTCTGTCGCAATGGTACGAGACCAATCTGGGCGTCAATCACTATGACCCGGTTCCGTGGAAGCAGCGCGAAGGCTACACCGTGTTTGCCCCATTCGCCGAAGACACAGACTATTTCGGTGATGCCGCGCAGCAATGGATGATCAATTTCCGCGTCGACGATCTGGCGGCCATGGTCGACCAGCTGCGTGCGGCTGGAATCGAGGTGGAGACCCGTGACGAATGGAACAGCGAGATCGGAAAATTCGCCCGCCTGCACGACCCCGAGGGCAATCCGATCGAGCTCTGGCAGCCAAATCAATGAGATAGCCGGCTTGTATACCGCGGTATCCATGTAAGTATATGAAATAAAAAGATAATTGATGAAATGCTTCGGTGTCGTATAGTGCCCGGAACACAAGGAGCCGCTCATGACGCCAATCGAGGATCATCCGCTGCGCTATGCGCTGGCCAATGAATTGCACGCGCGGCCGTTCCCCGTGGCGCAGGCGCCGTGCACGGTTGTATTCCTTGCGATCAAAAAACCGGTCGCCGCGGTGGCGCGCGACCGAGCCAAAGATATGGCTCACCTGATCGACCTGTTGGACCGCCACGGGGCGCAGCATCCGCAGCCCGATGCCACCCACTATGCCGGCCAGATCGGGCGGCATTGGTTGAAGTGGGAGCACCACACGGAATTCGTGACCTATACGGCCATCACTCAGAATGTCAGCGAGCGCGCCTTCAACCCCGCCGATTTCGAGGTATTCCCCCCCGACTGGCTGATGGCCAGTCCGGGCCAGCGCGTGACCTCGATCATGCTGCGGGTGGTGCCGCGCCCGGATGACGGGGCCACGCAAGCCGCGCTGGCGGATTGGTTCGAGCCGGAAAGCCTGGCGGTGTCGCGGGTGCTGGACGACTCGGCGATCTGCGCCAGCGATTTTCGCATCGACCCGGCAGGCCACATGCGGTTTGCCCTGTTCGTGTCCGAGGGGACCGGGCGCAGGCGCACCGGCCGGATCATCCAGCGCCTGTGCGAGATCGAGACTTACAAGGCAATGTCCATGTTGGGCTTTGCCCGGGTCAAGGCCCTGATGTCCCAGATCGGCGAGTTGGACCGGCAACTGACCCAGTTGATGGGCGAGATGACCAAGGACACGACCCATCCCGACGATCTGCTGCCGCAATTGCTGGCCACCTCGACCGAGCTCGAGACGCTGTCGGCGCGTTCGGCCTTTCGCTTTGCCGCGACGGGGGCCTATGAGGCCATCGTGCACCAGCGGATCGAGGCGCTGCGCGAGGATCGCTTCCACGGGCGTCAGACATTCGCCGATTTCATGATGCGCCGCTATGACCCGGCAATGCGCACGGTCAAGGCAACCGAACGGCGGCTGCAGGCACTTTCGGACCGGGCCATTCGCGCCGGCGACCTGCTGCGAACGCGGGTCGATGTCGAGCGCAGCGCGCAGAACCAGGCCTTGTTGGAGAGCATGGACCGCCGGGCGGATCTGGCGCTGCGATTGCAGCACACGGTCGAAGGCCTGTCGGTGGTCGCTATCAGCTATTATGCCGTGTCGCTGGTCAGTTACCTGCTGTACCCGTTGACCAATGCGGGGATCAGCAAGGGGATGCTGACCGCAGGCGTGACGCTGCCGGTAGTGGCGCTTGTCTGGCTGGCCGTGCGCCGCATCCGCCGCAAGCTGGAATAGCGCGGCTTGCCAACCGGCGCGCGGCCTGTATTGCTGCGAGGCAGATATTTCGCAGGCAGGGCAGGTTTCATGATCGGATTGGTTTCAGCCTGGCGGGCCGTGGCCGCCATGTTCATCCTGAACGGCGCCCTGTTCGGGATCTGGGCCTCGCGCATTCCGGCCGTCCGTGACCGTCTGGGGCTGAGCCACGAGGAACTGGGCTATGGCCTGCTGTTCATGGCGGCCGGGGCAGTGTGTTCCTTTCCAGTCACCGGACGCCTGACCGACAGGTTTGGCGCGGTGACCGTGACGCGGGTGATCGCGGTCCTGTACACGGCCTCACTGATCCTTCTTGCGGCCGCCGACAGCTTCGCCATGCTGGCCGCGTTCCTGTTCATCTTCGGGGCCTTCCACGGCTCGATGGATGTGGCCATGAACGCCTGGGCCGCCGAGGTCGAGCAGGCCTACGCCAAACCGGTGATGTCCTCGTTTCACGCGATGTGGAGCCTTGGTGCCGGGTTGGGTGCGCTCAGCGGCTATGGCGCGGTTCAGCTGCAGCTTGACGTGTTGCCGCATTTTCTGCTGGCCGGCGGGGCAACCGTGGCGTTGGCGCTTGTGTTGTCCTGGGTCCGATGGACGTCGCGGCGGGTGGAGTCCGACGGCGCCGCGATCTTTGCTTTGCCCGGTGGCGTTCTGGTCCTGGTGGGGCTGACGGCGATGTGCGGCGCGTTGGGCGAGGGGGCTGTGGCTGACTGGAGCGCCATCTTTCTGCGGGATGTCACGGGTGTGGCTGAAAGCGTTGCGGCTTTGGGCTATGCCGTTTTTTCGGTGTCCATGGTTGCCGTGCGGCTGCTAGGCGGCCTCGTGATCGCCCGGTTCGGCCCGGTGCCGGTGGCCCGGGTCAGCGGAGCCTGCGCGGCTTTGGGCGTGTTCTTGGTGGTATCGGCCGGGGGCGCGGTCGGGGCACTGGCTGGATTCGCGATGATGGGCGTGGGCTATGCGGTGATCATGCCGCTGGCTTTCAGCCGGGCGGCGAATGACCCGCATGTTCCGCCGGGGCAGGCCATCGCCAGCGTCGCCACCTTGGGGTACGGAGGTTTGCTGATCGGTCCGCCGCTGATCGGGCTTTTGGCGGGGATCCTGTCACTGCGGCTGGCCTTTGCCGTCCTGCTGCCGCTGGCAGTGGTTATCGTGGTGTTGGCCGGCGCGCTCAGGCGCGCCGACTGACTTTGGTTCAGCGTCCGCGGATCCGCGGATCGAGCGCATCGCGCAGGCCGTCGCCCAGATAGTTGACGCTCAGCACGGTCAGCGAGATTGCCAGGCCGGGCCAGAACACACGCTCGGGGTATTGCTGCAGATAGTCGACGCCATCGAACAGTAGCCGGCCCCAGGTGGGGAAGTCAGGCGGGAAGCCCAGCCCCAGGAAGGACAGCGCGCTTTCGGTGATGATCGCCGTGGCGATGCCCAGCGTGGCCGAGACCATGATCGGCGACAGCACGTTGGGCAGGATGTGCCGGGTGATGATCTGCGTGTTGCTGGTACCGATCGAGCGGGCGGCCAGAACGAATTCGCGTTCCTTGATGGCCAGCACGTCGCCGCGCACGATCCGCGCCGTAGGCATCCACGAGGTGATGCCGATGGCGCAGACGATCAGGATGAAAATCCCACGTTCAAGCCCGAACGCAGCGGACAGAGGCTCGCGGAACAGCAGCATCATCACCAGCAGCAGCGGCAGCAGCGGCAGGGCCAGGAACAGATCGGTCAGGCGCATCAGCGGCCCGTCCAGCCGTTTGAAGAACCCGGCAACCACGCCGATGAACGACCCCAAAAACAGCGCCAGCAGCATCGCGGTGATGCCGACCGATACCGAGGTCTGCCCCCCCGACATCATTCGCGCCATGATGTCCCGGCCCAGCTGATCGGTGCCGAACGGATGGGCCCAGCTGGGCCCCTGGTTGCGGGCACGGATGTCGATCTGGGTCGGGTCGATGGTCCACAGGAACGGGCCCAGATAGACGGCCGCGACGATGAAGATGAACAGCATCGCGCCGATCATGGCGCCCTTGTGGGTCTTGAACTGGTCCCACACGTCGCGCCACTGGCTGCGAGGTGGGGTGGTCAGTTCTTCCATTACATCGGCAGTCGGCAAGGCCGTCGAGGCCGGCGCAAGGCCCTCATCAGGGACCAGCGTGTCTGATTGATTGTGATCAGTCATAGCGGATCCTCGGGTCCAGAATGCCATAGAGAACGTCTGCGATCAGGTTGAACAGGACGATCAGCACGGCAAAGATGAAGGTCAGCGTTTGCACCATCGGCAGGTCATTGGCCTGAATGGCGCCGATCAGCAGTTGGCCGATGCCGTTCACCTTGAACACCTGCTCGGTGATGATCGCGCCACCAAAGATCGCCGGAATACCCAGAGCGATCACGGTAACCACCGGGATCATCGAGTTGCGCAGGACATGCACCATGACGACGGTGTACTCGCTCAGCCCCTTGGCGCGGGCGGTACGGACGTAATCCTGGTTGAGGTTGTCCAGCATCGAGGCGCGCATGAAGCGGCTGAGCTGCGCAGTGATCTGCAGCGCCAGCACCATCACGGGCATGATCATCTGTTTCAGCTGAACGACGAAGCTGTCCCAGTCATTGACCACATGCGTCGTGTCATAGATCGACGGGAACCAGCCCAACTGGACCGAGAAGATCACGATCACCAGCACCCCCGAGAAGAACGGCGGAACCGAGAAGCCGACCATCGACACGAAGGTGCCCATCTGGTCGAACCAGGAATACTGGCGATAGGCCGAATAGATGCCAATGGGCAGGGCGATCAGGATGGCGACCACATAGGCGGTGCCTACAACCCACAGGGTCTGCGGGATACGCTGAACGACGATGTCCATGACGGGCGAGCGGGTCTGCCACGAAATCACACGCAGGTCACCTTCGGAAAAGGTGGTGCCAAAGATGTGGTCGACCAAAACCTGCGGTTCGATCCAGAAGAACTGCACGATCCATTTCCAGAACCGGACATGCATAGGCTGGCCGAGGCCAAGCGCCTCGCGCATCTTCTCTTTGACTTCAGGCGGAACGGTAAGCGGAACCTGTGCCATCGGGTCGCCGGGGGCGAGCTCGAGCAACAGGAAGATGACGAGACTGATGAACAACAGCGTCGGAACGGCCAGGATCAGTCGTCGAATGGTGAAGTTGAGCATTAAGAGGCGCCTTTATATGCGTCTTCTTGTTGGTGGAACTTGCGAAAGACCGCGCCCCGATACAGATCGGGACGCGGCTGTGCAAGGCTAGCGCTTAGGAACCGGTCTTGCGGTACCAGTCAGCGATGTTCCACAGTTCGCTGTCCCACACGTTCAGGACGACACCGCCCAGAGTGTTTGCGTGGGCCGACAGACGACCACGGTGGACCAGCGGGATCATGCCGCCGTTCTGAACCATGATGTCGTTCAGCTGCTTCGCGATTTCGGCGCGCTGCTCCAGACCGGCGGTCTGCGCCAGTTGGGCATGCAGCTTGTCGAACTCTTCGTTGCAGAAGCGGCTGATGTTCTCACCCTGCCACTGGGTCTCGGGACGCGGTGCCTTGTCGCACAGGCCGTTGCCCAGATAGCTTTGCGGGTCGGTGCCGTTGAAGGTGTTGGCGTACATCTCGACGTCAGCATAGAACTTCTGGAACGTGTCGGGCGAGCCCGGGTCACCACCGAAGAAGACCGAGGCGTTGATGTTGCGCAGTTCGGTTTCGATGCCGATCTGGCTCCACCATTCCTTGATCAGCGCCTGGAAGTCCTGACGGACGGCGTTGGTCGAGGTCTGATAGACGATCTTCAGCGGAACGCCATCCTTCTCGCGGACGCCGTCGCCGTCGGTGTCGACGATGCCGGCATCATCCAGCAGTTTCTTGGCGCCTTCGATATCCTGCGTGTCGCAGGTCATCGAGGTCGAGTTGAACGCAGCCGGAGCCGGCACCCAGTTGCAGGTCACTTTACCCGCCTGGCCATAGCCGATCTCAACCAGCAGCGGGCGGTCGATTGCCATCGACATAGCCTTGTAGACCGCCGGATCCTTCAAGAAAGGGTGCGGGTGCTTGGCCGTCGAACGCTCGCCTTCCGGCAGTTCGGGCGACGGGTTGGTCTGGTTCAGCATGATGCGCTCGACCAGCGGGCCAAAGCCTGCCACCGGAGTGCCTTTGCCGCCTTCTTGCATCTGCGCGATAACTTCGGGCGCCAGCTGCAGGTTCCAGGCATAGTCGAACTCGCCGGTTTCCATCACGGCGCGACCGGCCGCAGTCGCATCGCCGCCGCCCTTGAAGGTCACGGTTGCGAAGGCCGGTTTCGCCGGGTCACGATAGTTGTCGTTGGCCTTGAAGGTGATCACATCGTTCGGCTTGAACTCGGTGACGACAAACGGGCCGGTGCCGATCGGGTTGAAGTTCTGCTCGGTGCATTCCGGAGCTTTCGCGCCCATGCAGTCCGCGAACTGAGCGGCCTGAATGATCGGGCTTTCGCCGCCGACGAACGGACCGTAGGGGAACGGGGTCGGCTTTTCGAAAGTGACCTTGACGGTCAGATCATCCACAGCTTCGACGTTGGTGACGCCTTCGAACTTGGTCACCTGCGCACAGCCACCTTCGGGGTCCATACAGTAATCGGCGGTGAATTTCACGTCGGCCGAGGTGAACGGCGTGCCATCCGACCAGGTGATCCCCGGGGCGATCTTCCACGTGATCGAGGTGAGGTCCTCGCTCACGCCGCCGTTTTCGACGGTCGGGATTTCGGCTGCCAGATACGGCACCATGTTGCCGTCCTGGTCGTAGCGGGCCAGAGGTTCGATCACCAGCGAGGCCGCTTCGACGTCTTTGGTGCCGCCCGACAGGAACGGGTTCAGGATCGAGGGTGCTTGCCAATAGATGATGCTGACGTTGCCGTCCGATCCGCGCTCGGCCATGGCCATCGGGGCCATCGCCGTGCTTGCAATCGCACCAAGCAAAAGGGTTTTGATTTTCATCATACACTCCTTGTTGGACACATTCGTGTCTCGATTTTCTCCGCAAGGCCTGCGGATTTGGCGTTGCCGTGCCGGGCTCAAGCCACTGAAACAAAAGACAATTGCGCAAATATCTGCGCACTACGCCCAATTTCTCGGCACGGTTACGCGGGGTATCGAAACAGAGTTTGCAGAAATTGCAAGCCTTGCCGCAGCGAAACTGGCAATGCGTTTGACTTTTCCTGTCAGCCCGCCTTAGCGTTCGGCAAAGAAAACACTCATGCAGCCAAGGGGAGCGCTCGCGTGCTGGATCAGCCTATCGCCCAGATCAGGGAACTTCGGGTCGAATTCCAAACCAAGGATGGGCCCGTCGTCGGGGTCGAGGACGTCTCGTTCGAGGTCCGTCCGGGCGAAACCGTCTGCATCGTGGGCGAATCGGGATCGGGCAAGTCCGTATCTTCGTTGTCATTGATGCGCCTTGTTGAATTCGGCGGGGGTGAAATCGCCGGCGGACAGTTGATTTTCGACCGCAACGACGGGACCGAACTGGATCTGGCCAAGGCCGATCAGGACCTCATGAAGCAGATTCGCGGCAACGAAATCGGGATGATCTTTCAGGAACCGATGACTGCGCTGAACCCTGTTTTCACGGTCGGGCGACAGCTGACCGAAGGGCTGCGGATTCACAAGGATATGTCCAAGTCCCAGGCCGAAGCACGCGCCTTGGAACTGCTGAAACAGGTCCGCATCCCCGAACCCGAGCGGCGGCTCAAGCAGTATCCGCACGAATTGTCGGGCGGGATGCGCCAGCGGGTTGTGATCGCAATGGCCATGGCCTGCGAGCCGCGCCTGCTGATCGCCGATGAACCCACCACGGCTCTGGACGTGACGATCCAGGCCGAGATCCTCGCCTTGATGGACCGGCTGAAGCGTGAAACCGGCACGGCGGTCATGTTCATCACCCATGACATGGCCGTGGTCGCCCAGATGGCCGACAGGGTTGTCGTCATGTACCGCGGCAACAAGGTCGAAGAGGGCACCGTCACCGAGATTTTCGAGAATCCTCAGCATGACTACACCAAGGCTCTGCTGGCCGCGGTGCCCAAGCTGGGTGAGATGCGCGGAAAATCCGCCCCCGAGCCGATGAAGTTGCTGGGTGTCGAAGGACAGAAGATCGCCCCGATTCCCGGAACCGAGGATGTATTGCTGTCAGTCCGGAACCTGACCACGCGGTTCCCGGTAAAAGGCGGGATCCTGCGCCGCACCATTTCGAATGTGCACGCGGTCGAAGACGTCTCGTTCACCCTGAACAAAGGGCAGACGCTGAGCCTCGTCGGCGAGTCGGGTTGTGGAAAATCTTCGGCCGGACGCTCGATCCTGCGGTTGATCGAGCCCATGGCGGGTGAAATCAGTCTTGATGGCGTGGACATCATGAAGCTGGACCAGAAGGGCCTGCGCAAGGCCCGCCTGGACATGCAGATGATCTTTCAGGACCCATTCGCATCGCTGAACCCGCAGATGCAGTTGGTTGATCAGGTGGCCGAGCCGATGCGCAACTATGGCGTGGCATCGGGGTCGGAACTGCAGGACCGGGTCGCACAGCTGTTCGACAAGGTGCACCTGCCACGCAGCTTCATGCGCCGGTTCCCGCACGAAATGTCGGGTGGGCAGCGGCAGCGAATTGCGATTGCCCGGGCGCTGGCCCTGAACCCGAAACTGATCATTGCGGACGAAGCCGTTTCCGCGCTGGACGTTTCTGTTCAGGCGCAGGTTCTGAACCTGATGATGGAATTGCAGTCCGAACTTGGCCTGAGCTATCTGTTTATCAGCCACGACATGGCCGTGGTTGAGCGGGTCAGCCACCACGTGGGTGTGATGTATCTGGGCCGGATCGTCGAACTGGGCCCACGGGCGCGTGTTTTTGAGAACCCGCAGCACCCCTATACGCAGGCATTGATGAAGGCGGTTCCGATCGCCGATCCCAATCAGCGCAAGTCGGAAAAAGATCTGAATTTCAAACCGATCCCGTCTCCAATTCACCCAATCGGCTATGAGCCTGCGCCTTCGGAATACCGCGAGGTCGAGCCGGGTCACTTCATTCTGACGACCGACAGCGGTTACTGACCCATATGCCACAGCGCCTGACTCCGCTTGAGATCATGACCAAGCTGATCTCGTTTCCCACCGTCAGCCGCGACAGCAACCTGCCGCTGATCGACTGGGTCGAAGACTACCTGAACGGCCACGGTATCCGCGCCCACCGATGGCCGGATCCGGACCAGCCGCACAAGGCGGCCCTGTTTGCCCATGTCGGCCCCTGGGAGGAAGGCGCGGTCGTGCTTTCCGGTCACACGGATGTGGTGCCGGTGGACGGACAACCCTGGGACAGCGACCCGTTTGTCGTGACCGAACGGGACGGCAAGTATTTCGGACGTGGTACCTGTGACATGAAGGGCTTTGACGCCCTCGCCATCTGGGCGCTGGTCGAGGCGCAATACGCCGACGTCAAGCGCCCGCTGCAATTGGCGCTGAGTTTTGACGAGGAGGTCGGCTGCACCGGTGCGCCGCCCATGATCGTCGCCATGCAGGAGGTTCTGCCCAAGGGCTCGGCCGTGGTGGTGGGCGAGCCGTCGATGATGCAGGCCGTCACCGGCCACAAGGGCGGCTTCGGCTTTGATACCCACGTGGTTGGATACGAGGTGCACAGTTCGATCATGCATACCGGTGTCAATGCGATAATGTATGCCGCGCCGCTGATCGACTGGGCAAATGCGCAGAACGACATCAACATGGCGGCGGACCCCAGCGATATCGCGGCAGTCTTTGATCCTCCTTGGACAACCTGTCACGTGGGCATGATCAAGGGCGGCACTGCGCACAACATAACGGCCAAGGATTGCCGTTTCATGATGGATTTCCGGGTCGTCCCCGGCGAGCAGGCATCAGCTTGGAAAGAAGCCTATCTGGAACAGGTAAGAGTGGCGGAAAGGAAGATGCAGCAAGTGCATCCGGACGCCCATATCGAGGTGAAGGCCAGCTTTGCCGTTCCGGCGTTGGTCCCGGAAACAGATGGCGAGGCCGAGACGCTGGTGCGCGCCCTTACGGGCGACAACGCAACCCATGTCGTCAGCTATGGCACCGAAGCCGGTCAGTTTCAGGAAGCCGGTTACTCAGCCGTGATCTGTGGACCCGGAGATATCGCCCAGGCGCACCAGCCGAACGAATACATCACGATCGCTCAGTTCAACGCCGGCCATGACTTCATGCAGCGTCTGGTCTACAAACTGGCGGCGTGACCCAAAAGAGGCACTGGAAACTCAGGATTTCAATCAGAAGCTCGGAGAGTTGAACATGCCGGTCAAAAACAGACTTGCCGAAATGCACGCCGAGATCACCAAGTGGCGGCGGCACCTGCATGCGCATCCCGAGTTGATGTACGACGTACATGAAACCGCCGGCTTCGTTGTCGATAGGCTCAAGGAGTTCGGTGTCGATGAAATCACGCCGGGTATAGGTAAAACCGGTGTCGTGGCCGTGATCCGAGGGCGGACGGACACGCAGGGGCGGGTGATCGGGTTGCGGGCCGACATGGATGCCTTGCCGATCAACGAGGCGACCGGAGTGGACTATGCCTCGACCGTGCCGGGCAAGATGCATGCCTGCGGGCATGACGGGCACACGTCGATCTTGCTCGGCGCTGCGCAATACCTTGCCGAGACGCGCAATTTCGACGGAACGGTGGTACTGATCTTTCAACCGGCCGAAGAAGGCGGAGCAGGCGGTCTGGCCATGTGCCGCGATGGGCTTATGGATCGATGGGGCATTCAGGAAGTCTACGGCTTGCACAACATGCCCGGCCTGCCTGTCGGAGAGTTCGCAATCCGGCCCGGCGCGCTGCTGGCGTCGTCGGACGAGTTCGAGATTGTCGTGACCGGCAAAGGTGGCCACGCCGCCGCGCCGCATGAAGCCATCGATACAACCTTGGTGGCATCGCATATCGTGGTTGCGCTGCAATCGGTTGTATCCCGCACCGTTGATCCAATCCGACGGGTGGTGCTGACGGTGGGGACGTTTGAAACTGACAGCGTCGCCTCGAACGTGATTGCGCACACGGTCCAGCTGCAGGGCACGGTTCGCACACTGGACCCGGAATACCGTGGCATCGCCGAGGAGCGCGTGCGCCGGATCGCCGAAGACACAGCCTCGGCTTTTGGCGCCAAAGCCCGCGTGACCTGGACGCCCGGCTACCCGGTGACGGTGAACTCCGAGGCGGAAACGGCCTTCGCCGCCGAAGCCGCCGAGGCGGTGGCCGGCAAGGTCAATGACGCAACGGATCCGATCATGCCGTCCGAAGACTTCGCCTACATGCTTGAAGAACGGCCCGGAGCCTACATCTTCTTGGGGAACGGCGACACGGCCATGTGCCACCATCCCGAATACAATTTCGACGACCAGGCCATTCCTGCCGGATGCAGCTGGTTCGCCGAGCTTGTCGAACGACGAATGCCCATCGCCTGAAACAGGAAAGACAGTCATGCCGATCAAGAACCGTTTTGCCGAAATGCACCCCGAAATCACCGGTTGGCGGCGCGACATACATCAGCACCCCGAAATTCTCTACGATACCCATCGGACCAGCGCATTGGTTGCGGAAAAACTGAAAGAGTTCGGTTGCGACGATGTGGTGACCGGAATTGGCCGGACCGGGGTAGTCGGCGTGATCAAGGGCAGGACCGACACCCAAGGCCGCGTGATTGGTCTGCGGGCCGATATGGATGCGCTGCCAATGCAGGAGCAGACGGGAGCGGAATATGCCTCCAAGACTGCGGGCGCCATGCATGCCTGTGGCCATGACGGTCACACTGCGATGGTTCTGGGCGCCGCCAAATATCTGGCCGAGACCCGAAACTTCGATGGGACCGCGATCGTGATCTTTCAACCGGCCGAAGAAGGCGGCAACGGTGCTGAAGCCATGTGCCAGGACGGTTTGATGGACCGCTTCGGCATCCAGGAAGTCTATGCGATGCACAACGTGCCGGGCCTGCCGACCGGGCAGTTTGCCATTCGCTCCGGGCCTCTGCTGGCGGCGGCGGACGAGTTTGACATCCATCTTGAAGGCCGCGGCGGTCATGCCGCCAAGCCGCAGGAAACCGTGGATACTACGGTCATGCTGTCGCAACTGATCGTGGCCCTGCAGACCATCGTTTCGCGCAACGCCGACCCGATCTTGCAGGCCGTTCTGTCGGTCACGGCGGTCGAGACCTCGTCGAATGCGTTCAACGTGATCCCGCAATCGGCCCGGCTGCGTGGCACCGTCCGCACCCATTCGAACGAGATGCGCGACCTGATCGAACAACGACTGAATGAAGTTGTGCAAGGTGTCGCGGCGACCATGGGTGGCACCACCACGGTGACCTACTCGCGCGGCGTTCCGGTCACGATCAACGCGGAAGAGCAGACCGGATATGCAGAATCCGCGGCAATTGCCGTCGGTGGCAGCTGTGCCGAAGCACCGATGGTGATGGGGGGCGAAGACTTCTCGTTCATGTTGCAGGAACGTCCCGGCGCCTTCATAGTCCTGGGAAATGGCGACAGCGCCGGGCTTCACCACCCCGAATACGATTTCAATGACGAGATCATTCCGATCGGATGCTCGTGGTTTGCAGAGATGGTCGAACGCCGGATGCCGGTGGCCTGAGATTTTTAGGAGAGAAGACGAAGATGCCAGTGAAGAACCGCTTTGCCGAATTGCAGGATGAAATCACCGCCTGGCGGCGTGATATTCACGAGAATCCTGAAATTCTGTTCGATACGCATCGCACCAGCGCGCTGGTTGCGGAAAAGCTGAAAGAATTCGGCTGCGACGAGGTGGTCACGGGGATTGGCCGCACCGGAGTTGTCGGGGTGATCAAAGGCAAGGCCGACACCAAGGGTAAGGTGATCGGATTGCGGGCGGATATGGACGCTTTGCCGATCCACGAGGCGACGGGGTTGGACTATGCTTCGAAAACGCCGGGTGCGATGCATGCCTGCGGCCATGACGGCCACACCGCAATGCTGCTGGGGGCGGCCAAATACCTGTCCGAAACGCGCAATTTCGACGGAACCGTCGTTGTGATCTTCCAGCCCGCCGAGGAGGGCGGCGGCGGCGGCCGCGAGATGTGCGAAGACAACCTGATGGAGCGTTGGGGCATTCAGGAAGTCTACGGAATGCACAATTGGCCCGGTAAGCCTGTGGGCAGCTTCTCGATCCGGCCGGGCGCGTTCTTCGCGGCGACTGACCAGTTCGATATTACTTTCGAAGGTCGTGGCGGTCATGCCGCCAAACCGCATGAAACCGTGGACACCACTGTCATGACTGCGCAGGCCGTTCTGGCGTTGCAGACCATCGCGTCGCGCAATGCCGACCCGATCGATCAGGTCGTTGTTTCGGTCACCTCGTTCGAGACCTCGTCAAAGGCGTTCAACGTGATCCCGCAGAAAGTGCAGATCAAGGGCACCGTGCGCACGATGAGCAAAGAGATGCGCGACCTTGCTGAGCAGCGCATCAACGAAATCTGCTTGGGCGTCGCCGCGACATTCGGCGGTACTGCCGATGTCAACTATATCCGGGGCTATCCGGTCATGATCAACAGCGACGAGCAGACCGAGTTCGCCGCCGAGGTCGCCCGCTCGATCTCGGGTGCCTGCGAGGAGGCACCTTTGGTCATGGGCGGCGAAGACTTCGCCTACATGCTGGAAGAACGTCCCGGTGCCTATATCCTGGTCGGCAATGGCGACACGGCGATGGTCCACCATCCTGAATACAACTTCAACGACGAGGCGATCCCTGCCGGGTGCAGCTGGTGGGCCGAGATCGTCGAACAGCGGATGCCCGCAGCCTGATACCGTGGCGGGGGCGCAGGCCCCCGCTGCCACTGGCGGTCAGGGGCCTGCGTTCTCCAGACCCAGCTTGTCGCATAGCGTATCCACAACCGAATCCAGCGCCGATTTCTGGGTGTTCACGCAGGATTGCGCCGCCGCTTGCGCCGCTGCCAGCGCCGATCTGTCCGACAGCCAGGGCTCGACCGCCTTGGCCAATTCCGGCGCCGAAGCGACTTCTACCGCGCCGCCGCTGTCCACCAGCGGGGCAAATGTCTCGGCGAAATTGTAGTAACCCGGCCCGGTGATCACCGCAGCGCCAGCCTGAGCCGGTTCGAACGGGTTGTGGCCGCCGATCTCTTTCAGCGACCCGCCCAGAAACACGATCGGGCACAACGCGTACCACGTTCCGGTTTCGCCCAGCGTATCGGCCACATAGACTTGCGTGTCGTGGGTAACCGGCTGCCCGGCGCTGCGCAGGGCATGGCTTTGACCCGCGGCATCGATCAAGGCGCAGACCTCGTCCCGCCGTTCCGGGTGGCGGGGGATCAGCAGCAGCAGGAGATCGGGCCTGCGGTTCAGCAATTCGGCATGGGCGGCCAGAACGGTCTCCTCCTCGCCCGCATGGGTCGAGCTGGCGATCCAGACCGGCCGCGCGCCGATTTGCGCGCGGATCTGCGTCAGCGTGTCCTGATCCACCGGCAGCGGATCGGACATGGCCTTGAGGTTGGTTCCGGGCTGCACCAGATCGGCGGGCGCGCCCATGGCGACCAGGTTTGCGGCCGTGCGGTCGTTTTGCGTCAGGAACAAGCGGAACTGGCTCAGGACAAAGCGGGCGGTGTCGGGGCGCTTCTTCCACCCGGCCACCGATTTCTCGGACAGGCGCGCGTTCAGCAGGGCCAGTGGCGTTCCGCGCCGGGCGGTCTCGACGATCAGTCGAGGCCAGATCTCGCTTTCGACGAAGACGCCGGCATCGGGCCGCCAGTGATCCAGAAACCGCGCCACCGGGCCGGCGCTGTCCAGCGGGGGGTATTGGTGGCGGGTGCGCGGCGGCAGGCGTTTTTCCACCAGCGCCGCCGAGGTCGGGGTGCCAGAGGTGATCAGAAACTGCGCATCCTCAATCCGTTCGCTCATACGCTTGATCAGGCTCAGAACCGACAGGCTCTCGCCCACGCTGGCCGCATGGAACCAGATCAGCCGACCGTCGGGCCGGGGCTGGCTCGCATGGCCCAGCCGCTCGCGCTGACGGACCTCGGAAACACCCGCCGTCTGCAGCTTGGCGCGAACGGTGCGCCAGGCCAATGGCATGGCGATGGACGTCAACGCGCAGTACATACGGTACAGCGTCGTGGGTTGCCCCGACTGGTCTGCCATGTCAGCCGCCCGTGTGGCTCATGTGACGGCTCATCTGGCCATCGATCTTCTGGCGGGAATAGTCGAAATCATGGCCCTTGGGCTTGAGGGTAATCGCCGCGCGGATCGCCTGTTCCAGTGGCTCTTCACTGTTGGGGTGGTCGCGCAGAGGGGCGCGCAAGTCGGCCATGTCCTCTTGTCCCAGGCACATGTACAACTCGCCCGTGCAGGTCAGGCGTACCCGGTTGCAACTTTCACAGAAATTATGGCTGAGCGGCGTGATGAAGCCGATCTTTTGCCCGGTTTCCTCCAACCGGAGATAGCGCGCCGGGCCACCGGTGCGCTCGGCCAGATCGGTGACGGTATAGTGGTTTTCGTACTCGGCCCGCACGTCTTTCAGCGACCAGTACTGGTCCAGCCGGTCCTCGTTGCCGATGTCACCCATGGGCATGACCTCGATCCAGGTCAGGTCCATGTCGCGCTCGGCGCACCAGCGGGTGATCTTGGGCAGCTCTTCCTCGTTGAACCCTTTCAGGGCCACAGCGTTGATCTTGACGCGCAATCCGGCCTTCTGTGCGGCATCGATCCCACCCAAGACCTGTTTCAGCCGCCCCCAACGGGTGATCTGGGCGAATTTGTCCTCGTCCAACGTGTCGAGAGAGACATTTACCCGCCGCACCCCGGCGGCGTACAGGTCGTCGGCGAACCGCGCCAATTGCGAGCCGTTGGTGGTCAGCGTCAGCTCTTTCAGCGCGCCGCTGTCCAGGTGCCGGGTCATCGAGTCGAAGAACCCCATGATCCCACGGCGCACCAGTGGCTCACCCCCGGTGATCCGCAGCTTTTCCACGCCCAGCCGAATGAAGGTCGAACACATCCGGTCCAGTTCTTCCAGCGTCAGCAGCTCTTTCTTGGGCAGAAAGGTCATGTTTTCCGACATGCAGTAGACACAGCGAAAATCGCAGCGGTCCGTGACGGAGACGCGGAGATAGGTGATTGCGCGGGCAAACGGGTCGATCAGCGGAGCAGTCATGCTCAATAGGTAAAGCGCACGGTGCCTTGCGACAAGTCAGAACTGCGCTTGAGGGGTGGAACGCGGGCGCGGGCAGGGGTAGGCTGGTTGCATGCGATACCTGTTTGTCATTATTCCTGCGTTTCTGACCGGCTGTGATGCGGTGCGGCAAGGACTTGATCGCGCGCCGGATGCGGAACCTGCGCAGACGACAGAAACCGCCGCTGCGACCGAAGAGGTAGAAGCAACGCCTGTTGCGGCCGTGAACACCGGATGGGCTGGGGCCAAGACAACGATTGCCGGACTGGGCGATCCGAACAAGCCCGGACGCTGGCTTGAAACGCCGTTGGTTGAAACTGAGATCAATGGCCGGGTGGTCGTTCCCAAGACGGGCGCGCAGGCCTATATCACACTTGTACCGGCGCCCTCAGGCGGCAGCCGCCTGTCGGTTGAGGCGATGCGTGCGCTGCTGGTGCCGTTTGACGAACTGGTTGAACTGGACGTTTATTCCAACTGATCTTTCAGGTACTTGCCGGCCTCTTTGCGGGCAAACGGCTTCATCGCGTGACCGTGCGCGGCCAGAAACGCCCGGACCCGGTCGGGGTCGTGTTTGGACAGGTCGCGCAGCCACCAGGCCACCGCCTTCTGGATGAACCAGTCGCGATCGGGGACATAACCGACGGCCCACCCCAGAATGCGGTCGCGGCGCTCTAGGTCTTCGGGCTTGGGGTGGTTCTGCTTGGTCCAGGGCAGGGTGGCCACCAGCGCCGCGCGTCGAGTCCACATATGATCCGAGGTCGTCCAGCTTTCGACCTGATCCAGCCGCGAAGGATCGGCCCACAGGCGCTTTTGCATGGCCATGCTGGCATGATCGGCCACCGCCCAGGCGTCGAAATCGGGCAGCCAGCTTTGCAGCAGGTCCCAAACCGCCTGATCGGGACGGATGCGGGCCTGCGTCAGCAGCTTGGCGGCGGCCAGCCGCGCCTCGTGGATGTTGGTCTGCCACAGCTGATCGGCCAGCGCGACGCGGGCGTCCACGTCCATCTGCTGCCGCCAGATTCTGGTCAGATCATTCAGCACCGGGTTCGGTACCCCAAGATAGGGGCGGTCGATCTTGTGATAGGCCGCCATCTGGGCGGCCCGGTCGGGGTCGGCATGGGCGTTGATCTGGTCCAGAGGGCTGTCCGGCATGGGGGCTTACTCGACCGTGACGGATTTCGCCAGGTTGCGCGGCTGGTCCACATCGGTGCCCTTGGCGACCGCCGTGTGATAGGCCAGCAGCTGCGCGGGCACCGAATACAGGATCGGCGCCACCGAAGGGTGGGCATGCGGCATACGGATCGTGCTCCAGACCCCGTCCTTGGCATCGGCGATCCCGTCGTCGTCCGAGACCAAAATGACCTTGCCCTTGCGCGCCATGACCTCTTGCATGTTCGACACGGTCTTGTCGAACACCGCATCGCGCGGGGCCATCACCACCACCGGCATATGCTTGTCGATCAGGGCGATGGGGCCGTGCTTCAACTCGCCCGAGGCATAGCCCTCGGCGTGGATATAGCTGATTTCCTTGAGTTTCAGCGCGCCTTCGAGGGCCAGCGGGTACATCAGGCCGCGTCCCAGGAACAGAACGTCGCGCGCCTCGGACAGGCGCTGGGCGGATTTCCGGATCGCCTCCTCCTGGTCCAGCGCGGCATTCAGCAGTGTCGGCAGGCCGCGCAGCGCGGCGGCGTGATCGGCCAGCGCATCGTCGTCCAGTATGCCCCGGTCGGCCGCGGCTTTGAGCGCCAGCATCAGCAGAACGCTCAGCTGGCAGGTGAAGGCTTTGGTCGAGGCCACGCCGATCTCGACCCCGGCATGGATGGGCAGTGCCACGTCGCTTTCCCGCGCGATCGAGCTTTCGGGGACATTGACCACCGACACGATCTTGTCGGCCTTGCCTTCGCAATAGCGCAGCGCGGCCAGGGTGTCGGCGGTTTCGCCCGACTGGCTGACGAACAGGGCCAGCGTGCGGTCGGTGATCGGCGGTTCGCGATAGCGGAACTCGCTGGCGATATCGACCTCGACGGGCATCCGGGCCAGTTGCTCGAACCAGTACTT
This sequence comes from Ruegeria sp. BHSA162, assembly GCF_059613385.1. Lineage (NCBI taxonomy): Bacteria > Pseudomonadati > Pseudomonadota > Alphaproteobacteria > Rhodobacterales > Roseobacteraceae > Ruegeria > Ruegeria sp. BHSA162. The sequence goes on along the minus strand of NZ_JBXWSK010000040.1, from coordinate 6,645 downwards.
GGCGGTCAGACAGGCATAGAAGGCCGTGCCGCAGGCCACCATGGTCAGGCGGTCCAGCTTGGAGAAATCAAGATCCGCGTCCGGAAGAACCACCCGGTCGCCGCCGGTGGGCAGGTACGAGCGGACCGCCTCAGCCACCACCACCGGCTGTTCGGCGATTTCCTTGGCCATGAAATGCTTGTGCCCGCCCTTATCGGTCCGGGTCTGATCCAGCTGGATCTTGCGGATCTCGCGATTGGCGACCTCGCCCGCCTCGTTGCGGATCTCGACCGAAGTGCGGGTGACCACGGCGCGGTCGCCTTCTTCCAGATAGGTGATCCGGTCGGTCAGCGGCGCCAGCGCGATGGCGTCCGAGCCCACGAACATCTCGCCATCCCCGTGCCCGATGGCCAGGGGCGAGCCCTTGCGGGCGGCGACGATCAGGTCATCCTCGCCGTCGAACAGGAAGGCCAGTGCAAAGGCGCCTTGCAGCCGGTCGATGGTCTTGAAGGCGGCCTCGACCGGGCTCAGCCCCGATTTCATGTAGAATTCCGTCATCAACGCGACGGTTTCGGTGTCGGTCTCGGTCTGGAAATCGATGCCGTTCTCGGCCAGTTCGGCCCGCAACTCGCGATAGTTCTCGACGATGCCGTTGTGGACCACGGCAACCGGTCCGGCCTGATGCGGGTGCGCGTTGCTGACCGAGGGTGCGCCATGAGTCGCCCACCGCGTGTGCCCGATGCCCGACTTGCCGGGCAGGGGGTCATGCACCAGAAGGTCACTGAGATTGACCAGCTTGCCCACCGCGCGCCGACGGCCCAGCTTACCGCCGTTTACGGTTGCGATGCCCGCACTGTCATAGCCGCGGTACTCCAGCCGTTTCAGCGCTTCGACCAGGATGGGTGCCGCTTCGTGCTTGCCCAATACGCCAACAATTCCACACATTTACTCAGGCTCCCTTGTCCCGGCGTGCCTTTTTCGCCTTCAGCATCTCGAACAGCTTGCGGGCATAGCCCGCCTTGTTTTCCTGTTTGGCGCGGCCCACCGCGAGGGCGTCGGGTTCGACGTCGCGGGTCACGATGGTGCCGGTGGCCGTCATCGCGCCGCTGCCCACGGTGACCGGGGCCACCAGCATGGTGTTCGAGCCGACAAAGACGTTCTCGCCGATCGTCGTGCGGTGCTTCATCACGCCGTCATAGTTGCAGGTGATGGTGCCCGCGCCGATATTCGTGCCCGCGCCGACCAACGCATCGCCGATATAGCTTAGGTGATTGACCTTGGCGCCCTCGGCGATTTCGGCATTCTTGATCTCGACGAAATTGCCGATACGGGTGTTCTCGGCCAATTCCGCCCCCGGGCGCAGCCGGGCATAGGGGCCGACCACGGCGCCGCGGCTGACATGGCAGCCCTCGAGGTGCGAAAACGCCCGGATCGTCGCGCCGCTTTCGACCGTGACGCCGGGGCCGAAGACCACGTTGGGTTCGATCACCGTGTCGCGACCGATCACCGTGTCGGCGGCCAGATAGACCGTCTCGGGGGCCATCAATGTGACGCCCAGATCCAGCAGTTCGGCCCGGGCGCGGGCCTGGAACACGGCGTCGGCCGCGGCCAGATCGGCGCGCGAGTTCACGCCCAGCGTCTGCGCCTCGTCGCACGAAACGGCTGTGACCTTCAGGCCGCGGTCGCGCGCGATCTCGACCACGTCGGTCAGGTAGTATTCGCCCGACGCGTTGTCGTTTCCGACCGCGTCGATCAGGTCGAACAGGGTGCTCGCGTCACAGGCCAGAAGGCCCGAGTTGCAGAAGGTTATGGCGCGTTCTTCATCTGACGCGTCCTTGAACTCGACAATCCGTTCAAGGGCGTCGCCCTTCATCACCAAACGGCCATACCGGGCCGGGTCGGCGGCCTCGAAGCCCAAGATCACCAGATCGTTGTCAGCCCGCGCGGCGATCATGCGCTCCAGCGTGTCGGGCTGCAGAAACGGGGTGTCACCATACAGAACGACCACGTCGCCGGTGAACCCGTCCAAAGCCGCGCGCGCCTGAGCGACGGCATGGGCGGTGCCCAGCTGCTGGTCCTGCACGACGATGCGGGCGTCTTCATCCTCGGTCTGCGCGACTTTGGCCACCGCCTCAGCGCCGTGGCCGGTGACGATGACCGTGCGTTCGGGTGCGAGAGCCGACCCGGCGCGCATGGCGTGCACCAGCATCGGAACCTGGGCGATCGGGTGCAGAACCTTTGGGATATCCGAATTCATCCGGGTGCCTTTTCCGGCGGCAAGGATGACAAGGGCAGTGCTCATGAATGCGTTTTCTCTTTTGTTTTGTCGCGGTCCGTTTTATCCGCTGAGGGCAAAGGCGCAAGCCGTTCGGCCATCAAACAAGATTGCCGTTTGCAACACGACATGGCGGAAAACTGCCGAGCAAGGAGACAGAATGCGCACGGTCATCTTCGATCTGGACGGGACTTTGGCCGATACGTCGGGCGATCTGCTGGCGGCGGCCAACCATTGTTTCCGGCAGATGGGGCATGGCGACGTGCTGGTGCACGGGCAGGATGCGGCGGTGGCTTTGCGCGGCGGGCGGATGATGCTGACCCACGGGCTGAAACGCGTGGGCGCCTATGACGAAGAGACCGTGAACGCCTATTACCCGGTCCTGCTCGAGGCCTATGGGCAGGCGATCGACACCCACACCACCTTCTATCCCGGCGCGCTGCAGGCGGTCGAGGCGCTGAAGGCCGCCGGATACGGTGTCGGCATCTGCACCAACAAGCCCGAGGCGCTGGCCGAGCTGCTGATGACGCGGCTGGGAGCGCGGGCGTTGTTCGGCTCGTTGGTGGGGGCGGACACGCTGCCGGTGCGCAAGCCCGACCCCGCGCCGCTGCGTGAAGCGGCGCGCCGGGCCGGCGGGCTTCCCGACCACTGCATACTGGTGGGCGACTCGGATACCGACCGTAACACGGCCCGGGCCGCAGGGGTGCCTTCGATCCTTGTGACCTTCGGCCCGTCCGGTGATGACATGGCCGCACTGCAGCCCGATGCGCTGCTGCACCATTTCGACGATCTGCCCGCAATCGTTGCCGAGCTTGTGGGCGCGGCGGCCTGATCTCTTGACCCGCGCTGCGACTGGCCCCACAAACGACGCCATGACCGAGCGATTTTCTGGCAGTTTCACCCAGCAGGAGCCGATCCCCGACGCGGCGATCGAGGCGGCGCTGGCCGTTCTGCGTCACGGGCGGTTGCACCGCTACAACGTGGCCCCCGGAGAGCTGAGCGAAACCGCCCTGTTGGAACAGGAATTTGCCGCGCAGATGGGTGCGAAATACTGTTTGGCCGTGTCGTCGGGCGGCTATGCGCTGGCCACGGCCCTGCGTGCCGTGGGTGTCCAGCCGGGAGATGCGGTTCTGACCAACGCCTTCACGCTGGCCCCGGTGCCGGGGGCGATCGCCTCGGTCAATGCGCGCCCGGTTTTCGTGGGCGTGACCGAGGGGCTGACCATCGATCTGGACGATCTGGCGGCCAAGATGGACCGCGCCAAGGTTCTGATGCTCAGCCACATGCGCGGGCATCTGTGTGACATGGACCGGTTGATGCAGATGTGCGACGCCGCCGGGGTGACGGTGATCGAGGATTGCGCCCACACGATGGGCGCCGCCTGGCGCGGACAGTTGTCCGGCCGTCAGGGGGCGATCGGCTGCTATTCCTGCCAGACCTACAAACATGTGAACTCGGGCGAGGGTGGCCTGTTGATCACCGATGACGAAATGCTGGCGGCCAAAGCCACGATGCTATCGGGCTCGTACATGCTATACGAACGCCACCTTGCGGTGCCGGGTCCCGAGGTGTTCGAGCGGATCAAGTACACCACGCCAAACGTGTCGGGGCGGATGGACAATCTGCGCGCGGCGATCCTGCGCCCCCAGTTGCGCGAGTTGGATCGGCAGGTGCGGCGCTGGAACGAACGCTATGCCGAGATCGAGGCGGGCCTGCGCGGCACGCCCGGCCTGACCATCGTCGAGCGGCCTGCCGAGGAGAGCTATGTCGGCTCGTCGATCCAGTTCCTTCTGCTGGATTGGGCGCAGGACAGGATTACCGAGGTTCTGCGACGCTGCGCCGATCGCGGAGTCGAGTTGAAGTGGTTCGGCGGGGCCGAGCCGACCGGGTTCACCTCGCGCTATGACAGCTGGCGCTATGTCGAGTCGGAACGGATGCCCGAGACCGACCGGATTCTGCGCGGGATCATCGACATGCGCGTTCCGTTGACCTTCTCACTGGACGATTGCCGCCTGATTGCCGGCATCATCCGCGCCGAGGTCGGCGCCGTTTTCCAACAGTAATTCAATCGAGTGCGCCATGCGGCGCACGCTCGAACACTGCAAAAGCCGCCCGAGGGCGGCTTTTTCATTTGGGTCACGCGATGATTGACCGCGCGGGGAAAGGTCTGTATCAGTTTATTGAACACCTGTTCATTAACGCGAAAGAGGAGAGCGCGGATGTTCACGGCGACAATGCAATTCGATCTGGGTGAAGATGTGAACGCGCTGCGCGAGATGGTGCACCGCTGGGCGCAGGAGCGGGTCAAGCCGATGGCGGCCGAGATCGACAAGACCAACGCCTTTCCCAACGAGCTGTGGAAGGAAATGGGTGAACTCGGTCTGCTGGGCGTAACCGTTCCCGAACAGTATGGAGGCGCCGAAATGACCTATCTGGCGCATACGATCGCGGTTGAAGAAATCGCACGCGCCTCGGCATCGGTGGCGCTGTCCTACGGGGCGCATTCCAACCTATGCGTCAACCAGATCAAGCTGAACGGCACTGAAGAACAGAAGCAGAAATACCTGCCGCGCCTGATTTCGGGCGAACACGTAGGTGCCCTGGCAATGTCGGAACCCGGAGCGGGGTCGGATGTTGTGTCGATGAAACTGCGGGCGGAAAAGCGCAACGACCATTACCGCCTGAACGGCAACAAATACTGGATCACCAACGGGCCGGATGCCGATACGCTGGTCGTCTATGCCAAGACCGACCCCGAGGCCGGGTCCAAGGGCATCACGGCCTTCCTGATCGAGAAAGAGATGAAAGGGTTCTCAACCTCGCCCCATTTCGACAAGCTGGGTATGCGCGGTTCGAACACGGCCGAGCTGATCTTCGAAGATGTCGAGGTGCCCTTCGAGAACGTGCTGGGCGAAGAAGGCAAGGGCGTTGCGGTTCTGATGTCGGGCCTCGACTATGAGCGCGTGGTTCTGGCCGGGATTGGCACCGGCATCATGGCTGCCTGCCTGGACGAGATCATGCCCTATCTGGCCGAGCGCAAGCAGTTCGGCAAACCGATCGGAACCTTCCAGCTGATGCAGGGCAAGATCGCCGACATGTACACCGCGATGAATTCGGCCCGGGCGTATGTCTACGAGGTCGCCAAGGCCTGTGATCGGGGCGACGTGACCCGGCAGGATGCGGCGGCGTGCTGTCTCTATGCGTCCGAGCAGGCGATGGTGCAGGCGCATCAGGCGGTTCAGGCCATGGGCGGGGCCGGGTTCCTGGCGGATGCGCCGGTTAGCCGGATCTTCCGCGATGCCAAGCTGATGGAGATCGGCGCGGGCACCAGCGAGATTCGCCGGATGCTGATCGGCCGCGAATTGATGAACGAAATGCTCTGAAGAAAAACGCCTCGCCGACGAGGTCACGGCGAGGCGTTTCCGATCGAAGGATCAGAAGCGATGGACGTAGGACACGCCAACCAGCCACGGATCGATCTCGGCCTTGCCGATGTCGGCTCCGTTGAGGGTGACGTCCGAGTCGATGTCGAACCAGCGGACGTTCAGGCGAACCGCGCCCTTGTCCGTGACCATGTAGTCCAGGCCGGCCTGCAGCGACACGCCGAACGAGTCGTCGACCTTCAGATCGCCCAGCGGCGATTCCTCGTCAAAGAACACGGTGTAGTTCAAACCGGCGCCGACATAGGGTTTCCAGGCGCTGCTGGTTGCAAAGTGGTAGTTCAGCGACAGTGTGGGCGGCAGGTGCTTGACGCTGCCCGCGTCGACACTTCCGCCCAGCGTGATGTCATGGCTGAACGGCGTTGCGGCCAAAAGCTCGATGCCCAGATTGTCACGAATGAAATACTCGGCGGTGAAGATCGGGCGGGTGTCCGAGTCGACGTCGGCGCTGAAGCCGGCGAGGGATCCGTTGTCGGATTTCGGGTCGAGGTAGCCGATACCGACACCAACGGTCCAGTCTCCCTGAGACTGGGCGAATGCGGGGGCCGAAACAGCGGCCAACGCGGTGGAAAGGGTGAGGATGGCGAGTTTGCTGGTCATGTTCTTGCCTTTGGTTTTGTGTGCAAGCCGACCATGCCTGCAGGACGGGGCGGCCACTCTGATCTGCATCAAGTTTCGTTGATGTTCGATATTCAATTTGGCGCGGCAAGTCGCTTAAATTTAGGGGAAAAACGCCATGCGTCCCGCTGAGGTCATACCGGGTTTGCGGTCTGGTGGCAGCTGGGACATTCCGCCCAGGCTGAACATGGCACGTCAGTGCCTGTCGCGGCCTAGTGAGCAGGTGGCGATCCTCGATCTGTCTTCCGAGGCTACGACCGAGATCACCTATGGTGAACTGGAACAAATGACCGACCGGCTGGCGCGCGGGTTGCTGGGCAGGGTGCAACCCGG
>NZ_JBXWSK010000039.1:0-31186 GCF_059613385.1 Ruegeria sp. BHSA162 | reverse complement strand
GGACGGCGCACCGAAGATCGTCAGCTTCTTCGCCAAAAAGGCTCGCGGCTCGATGGCGCGGTACATCATCCAGCACCGGCTGACCGACCCTGCGGGCCTGCGGGATTTCGACACCGGCGGCTATGTGTATCGGTCTGAGTTGTCGGAACCGGACAAACCGGTATTCGTGCGCCCCTATCAGGCCTGACCCAACATCGAGGCATCATACGCCACCAGCTCGACCGTGTTGCCCTCGGGGTCCGTGGTGAATACGCCGCGCCAACCGATCCAGCCGAACCGTTCGACGCGATAGGGCTGGCCGATTTGATCATACCAGCGCATGACGGCCTCCTGTTCCGCAAAAGGTAGAGACAAGGCGATATGGTGCAACGACGATTGCGCCCCGGTCATGGGTTTGTCGGCACCGGTGGGGTGCAAACCCGGCCGCGGCGCTGCCCCATGGTGAAACAGCGCCAGAACTTGTGTGTGTCCTTCGAACCCTTCCGCAATCCGAAAGAATGTGATGGCGCTGTCATGACCGCCATGCAGGCGGGTCAGCCCGATGACGTTTTCATAGAAATCGACCATCGCTGCCATGTCGGCGCAGCGTATTGCTAGTTCACCCAAAGCGCGGGGGCGAAAACCTCGTTCCTGTGACATAGCGACAGCCTAGACCGCACCGGCCGGCGCGACAATGACGGGTTGCGCATCCGTCGGGCAGTTGGACTGGATCATCTCGCAAATCAGCTTCTTCTGAAGCGGTTTCGTCAGGTAGTGATCCAGCCCGGCCGCTAGGATGCTGTGCTCGTCACCCGCCAAGGCATGAGCGGTCAGCGCCACGATCGGCACATGCTGCCCTGTGCCGATTTCGCGTCTACGGATCTCACCCGTGGCCTGCTTTCCGTCCATCTTGGGCATCGAGATGTCCATGAGGATCAGGTCCGGCGCGAATTCCGAAAAGGCTTCAACAGCCTCAAGCCCGTTGGCCACCAGCTTGAGGTCTATGTTCAGATCCTTGGTCATCTTGCTCAGGATCAACTGGTTGGTGCGATTGTCCTCGGCGGCCAGAACCCGCATCTTGCGCAGCTTCGTGTTTCCGCCGGACGATTGGGCCGGCTCCGCGCGGCAGGGCGGGGAAACAGGCGCAGGCAACACAGCGGCGCCCAGCGCCTGAAGCCGCGAGAACAGCTCGGCCCGTGGGATCGGTTTCTGAACCACCCCTTGTATCAGCCGATGGTTCGGATCGGCGTGCACGATGGCCGGGTTTGCGGACATCAGCACGATCGGAACGTCGGACCAGCCTCGCTTGCGCAGAGTTTCCGCCAAATCCAGCCCGTCCATGTCAGGCAGATCGTGATCGCAAAGGATCAGGTCGATCGACGCTTCCACCGCCCTCAGCGCTTCGGTGCCTGTGGCGCAAACCGTCACCTCGGCCCCCAAACGCCGCAGCTGCTTGTTCAGAATGGCCCGATTGACCGCCAGATCCTCGACCACGAGGACATGTTTCAGCCTGTCCGCCAAGGCAGGCGGAGCCGGTTGAGGGCCTTCGGCGGTGGGCAGCGTGATGCGGAACCCAAAGCACGATCCCTTGCCGGCCTCGCTCTCGACCCAGATCGAGCCACCCATCAAGGTAATCAGGCGTTTGGTGATGGCCAGACCAAGGCCAGTGCCGTCAAAGGCGCGGGTCTTTTCGTTTTCAACCTGATTGAACTCGCCAAAGATGTGCTCGATCTTGTCCGCTTCGATGCCGATTCCGGTGTCTTCGATTGCAATATGGATGTCGCAGGTCTTCTGATCGGCATGCGGTACTCCGGTGACCCGGGTCAGAACATGGCCATGGGCGGTGAATTTGACCGCGTTGCCCACCAGATTGGTCAGCACCTGACGCACCCGGCCTGGATCGCCCACGAACAGCGTCGGCAGGAACAGGTCATAGTCGACCAGCAAGGTCAGCCCCTTGTCGCGCACCGTGGGCTGCAGCAGCATCGCAACTTCGAGGATGCAACGCTCAAGATCGAAATCCTCGGGATGCAGCACAAGCTTGTCCGCTTCGATCTTGGAATAGTCCAGAACGTCATTGATGATGACCAGCAGCGCGTCCCCCGAATTGCGGATCGTCTCGACATAAAGCCTCTGCTCCTCATTCAGAGGGGTTTCCGACAGCAGGTCGGTCATCCCGACGATGCCGTTCATCGGGGTCCGGATCTCATGACTCATATTGGCAAGGAAAGCCGACTTGGCCCGGTTGGCGGCCTCGGCCTTTTCGCGCGCGGCTTGCAGTTGCGCCTCATGCTGGACCGAGGCCGTGATGTTCAGGGCCAGACTGACCACATCGCCACCCTGGCCGCGCTGGTCGATCAGCTTGATATATTGCCCATTCCACAGCTGGATCACTTCGGGCGGCGGGTTGATCCGGGTCCAGCGGCGCATCATGCGGGTTTTCCACGCCTCGGCCGGTTCCGACCCGATATCGATGATGCCCTCTGTGGTCAGCAGATCAAGAATGCGGGGGTATGAAATCCCGGGCGCGACCTCGTCCAGTCCTTCGAACACGCTCAGATAGGCCGTATTTGCGCTGATCAACCGATCACTGCCGTCGAAGAAGGCGAAACCGTCCTGGATCGTCTGGATCGAGTGCCAGAGGCGGCGCTCGGCCACTTCGATCTTGGCATTTGCAACGGTCAGGTCCGATTTGACCTTTTCATTCTCGCCACGCACGGATTCGACCTCGGCCTCGGTCTCGCCGATACGTTTGGTCAGGGCCATCGCATATTCGCCCAGCTTGCGATTGGCCTCGGACAGTTCACTCTGCTTGAGTGCAAGCAAGCGTTCGGCGGCCAGACGCGCCCGCCGTTCCTGTGCCAGTTTTTCTGCAAGACTCATGGTCATCTTCCCGGTCGGTTCGGGATCAGCATTCCCGCAGACCGTGAAAATCTGTTTAAGACCAAAGGCCGGTCAGCGCCGTCCTTCGCGCAGCCAGCCCGCCAGCAGGAAGCCACCCGCCAGCAGCAGCACCAGCCAGGGAGGCAACAGTCCGGCCTGGGTCACGTCACGGGTTTCATATGCCTCGCGCGGGGTCAGACCGATCCAGCCACGCCCGGCCGCAGGACGCCCGGCGCGCACGTTGCGGATTGCCGGCAGCCCGTCCTCGACCCGGATCACCCCGCCGCGCATCCCGGCCATGACCGGTTCAAGGATTTCGGCTGTTGCGATGGTGCGTTCGAATTCCCGCGGCGCCGCAGGGCCAAGGCCGATGACCGAGGACAGCTCACCTTCCTGCAGGCGATAAAGCCCAATTTCAGGGCCGAAATACTGCGCCTCGAACCGACCGGGGGACAATTCGCGCAAGGGCACTTCAAGCGTGTCGCCATTGGGTCGGGTGACCGTGACGGGGCCCACCTCTTCGTTCAGGGTCTGGCGGATGATGCGCATTGACTGCCCGTTGGCCTCTGCCCACAGCGCCTCTTCTTCAAGCTCGGGCTCTTTCATCATCCAGTGGGCAAGGCGGCGCAGCAGTTCCAACTGCGGGCCACCGCCCTCGTAGCCACGGCTCCACAGCCAGGCGTGGTCCGAGGCCAGCAACGCCACGCGCCCTTCCCCCACACGGTCCAGCACCAGCAGCGGACGGTCGTCGACGCCGGTCATCAACAATTCACCCGAGCGCTGTTTCACGTCGATCTGCCGCAGCCATGCGCCCCAGTCGCCCGTCTCACCCAGATCGGCGGTCACCGGATGACGCTGGCCCAGGTCTGTCACCGTGGGCACGTAGCGTTCTTCGATGACCCGGGCCGAGGGTTGCGCCGGCAGGATCGCAGACAGGGGCGAGCGGAAGATGCTGTCGGCGGTGGCAAAGTCAGGCCCGGCCGCAATCAGCACCGCACCGCCGTCATTGATGTAGTTGGTCACGTTGTCCAGATAGATCGCGGGCAGGATGCCGCGCCGCTTGTAGCGGTCAAAGATGATCAGGTCGAAATCGTTGATCTTCTCCAGAAACAACTCGCGCGTGGGGAATGCGATCAGCGACAGTTCGTCCACCGAAACCCCGTCCTGTTTCTCGGGTGGGCGCAAGATGGTGAAATGCACCAGATCGACCGAGCTGTCGGATTTCAGCAGATTGCGCCAGGTTCGCCCGCCCGGATGCGGCTCGCCCGAGACCAACAGAACCCGAAGCCGATCGCGCACGCCGTTCATCTGGATCAAGGCGGTGTTGTTGCGGTCGGTCAGTTCGCCGTCGGCCTGCGGAACCGTGAACTGGATGACGTTGCGCCCGCCATGGGGCAGGGTCACCGGCAGCTCGACATCCACACCGATCGGGATACTGAATTGCTGCGGCTCGCCCCCGTCCACCGCAATCTCGAGCGGGGCGGACGCCGGACCGGCGGGCACCGCGCCACTGTCTTCGACCCGCAAGGTCAGAGTGACGGGCTCGTCGATGATGGCAAAGGCCGGCGCATTACGCACGATCAGGCGGCGGTCCCAGTCCTGCGCGCGACCGGTCTGCAACAGGTGCATCGGCGCCGGCAGGTCGGGGGCCTGATCGACGTCATGCACAATTCCGTCCGACAGGACCAGAATTCCGGCGATCCGGGCGCGCGGTTCCTCGGCCAGCGCGGCATTCAGCGCCGCCATCACCTGGGTACCTTCGTCTCCGTCGCCGTCGCCCACGGTGATGCGGCGCAGTTCGGTGTTGTCGCGGGCCTCGATCTCGGCGGCCAGGGCCTCGGCGGTCTGCGCGGTCTGTTCGGCGCGGTCCGACAGGGTCTGGCTGGCGCTTTCATCCTCGATCATCAACACGATGTCGGTCAGCGGGGCGCGGTCCTCGATCTGGTAGACCGGGCCGGACAAGGCTGCCAACAGCACCAGCGCGGCCAGTCCGCGCAACGCCCAACCTGACAGCCCGCGCCACAGCGCCAGAACCGTCGCGGCCAAAGCGATCGAACCGATGACCACCAGAAGGGGCCACGGGATCAGCGGGTCAAAGATGACGGAACCGGTCATTGGCCCAACCTGTCAAGCAGAGCAGGCACGTGCACCTGATCGGATTTGTAGTTCCCGGTCAGCACGTGCATGACCAGGTTGACGCCGAACCGATTGGCCAGCTCGCGCTGGCGTTCTCCGGCATAGCCGCGCCCGACCGGCAGCAGCGCCTGCCCGTTCCGGTCGATTGCCCAGGCCCCGGCCCAGTCGTTGCCACCGATCACCACCGGGGTGACATTGTCGTTGAGGTTGCGGAAGGGCATGCCTTCGATCTGTTCGGCGTCCAGCGGCGCGGCCTCGACCCAGACCTCGGTTCCGGCAAAGCGGCCGGGGAAATCCTGCAACAGGTAGAACGCGCGGGTCAGGACGTGATCGCGCGGAACAGGCTCCAACGCAGGGATATTCAGCGGAGCAGCCAGTTGCTGCAGCTTGCGGCCATTGGGGCTCGAGGCGCCAAACCCGGCGATGTTGGCGTCCCGCGTGTCAAACAGGATCATCCCGCCCGACCGCAGATATCCATTCAGCTTGGCATAAGCTTCGGCCGAAGGCTGGGGCTGATCCGGCGTGATCGGCCAGTAGAGCAGCGGGAAGAAGGCCAGTTCATCACGTTCGAGGTCCACGCCCATAGGCTCGGCCGGTTCGACGGACGTGCGATAAAACAGAGTTTGCGACAGGCCGCGCAGCCCGGCATGGGCGACGTCGTCAATCTGGGCATTGCCGGTCAGTACATGGGCCAGTACCAATTCCTTGGTTGCCTGCAGAGCGAACTCCGTCTCGTCGGGCGTCTGCGCCTGCGCCTGCGGTGCGATCAGAACCGCGCTCAGCGCCACCGCCGCCGCCCGCGCCAGCCCCAGACGCCCCGACAGCGCCAGCGAGGCCACGACGTCAACCGCCAGCAGGATCAGGGCCAGGCTCAGCAGCAGACCCCCGATCGGCGTCTCGGCACTGACCTCCTGCCCCTTGATCGGCACATCCGCAGGCCAACTTATCGGGCGCAGCGTGCTGTCCTCGGTGAGCACGTTCAGGGCCAGTTTCTGCTTGCCGCTTTCATACAGACCCGGGCGCAAGTCGGGGCCAAGGGCGCCGGATATCAGCGCAGGGCCATCGACACCGGCCAGATTGCCCGCATCAGACAGGGTTCCGAACCCGTCCATCACCTGAATCGGCTCCCACGTGGTGCCTTGCAGCTGTTCGACCTGCCGCGTCTTGGCGGCCGAGGCCACGGCCAGCCGGTCCAGCATTTCGACGAACAGGCCCGACAGCGGCAGAGTCGACCATTCGGCATCGGCGGTGACGTGGAACAGCACCACCTGACCCAGGCCCAGTGGCTTGCGCGTCACCAGCGGGGTGCCATCCGACAGCGCGGCGATCACCCGGTCGGCCAGGTTCGGGTCGGGCTGCGCCATCACCTGGGTGCTGACGGTCACGTCGTCTGGAATGCGCAACCCGTAAAAGGGCGAGCCTTCCTGGAAAGGCGCCAGCCCCTTGGCTTCGCCCCAGCTCATCGCGCCGCCGACCGAGCGGCCACCGCTGCGCAGCCGCACCGGCAGCAACGTGTCTTCGGCATCGCGGCCCAGATCGCTGCCTGCCATGTGCGGACCGGCAAAGCGCAGCAACAGCCCGCCCTGTTCGACCCATTCGACCAAACCGGCCTGTTCGCTGGGGGTCAGCTTGGCCACATCGGCCAGCACGATCACATCCGGGTTGGCGGGCAGAACCTCGGTCAGCCCGCCCTCGACGAAATCGGCGGTGGGGATCAGCACCTGCGTCAGGTAGTGCAGCGGCGACAACAGCTCCAGCCCCTCGCGATTGACGGTTCCGGCGATCAGGGCGACCTCGCGCCGGCGCAGGCTGTCATCGGTCAGCGACACCGCCCCGGCCGACCGCTGGCCCTGCAGCTCGAACCGAGTGATGCGGGCGCGCAGTTCGGACGGCAACGCCAGATCGGCCTGCGCCTGGGTCGCGCCGCTGTCAAAGCTGACCTCGACCGATTGCAGCAGGCGCATCACGCCCGCAGGGTCGCGCCCCTGCGCATTGATGGTGACGGTCTGCGCCGGACCGGGTGTGGCGCGCACCGCGGTCAGCCGGATCGCCCCGTCCTGATAGGTGGCCGGCCGCAGCGCCAGGATCGGCGCCGCCGCGCGATAGATCGTGACCGCGCCCCGCGCCTGAAGTGCAGACAGCAGGGTTTCACGGCCCGGATAGTCCAGCTTGTCGGTGAACCAGTGCGTGTCGAACCCGCCCTCGACCGCCGACAGGTCGGCCAGCGCCTGTTCGATCTGCGCCGCGTCCGGCTGCCATGGCTGAGGAACCAGCCCGGGCAGGCGGTTGCGCCAGGCTTCGGCGGCCTGGAAAACCGGCGGTTCCGGCTCGGTCAGTCGCAGAATCGACACCGGGCGCCCGGCCCGCCCGGCTTCGGTCAGCTGCGCGTCGATCTGCTCCAGCGTGGCGGGCCAGCGCGTGGCCCCGGCCCAGCTGGCATCCAGCACCAGCAGCAGCGGCCCCGATCCGGTTTGGTCGCGCGACGGGTTCAGCACCGGGCCGGCCAGACCAATGATGATCGCCGCTGCCGCCAGCATCCGCAGCAGAAGCAGCCACCACGGGGTGCGGTCGGATACACTCTCGTCGTCCTTCAGGCCCAGCAAGAGGGTCACCGCCGGGAACAGCCGGCGGATCGGCGCGGGCGGCACGGCGCGCAGGATCAGCCACAGGATCGGCAGGGTCAGCAGACCCAGCAACACCCATGGCGCGGTAAAGCCGATGCCCGCCAGAACCGTCATCGCGCCCCTCCGTCCAGCGCACGATAGAGCCACAATAGGGCCGCCTGCGCGCTGTCGCCCGTATGGTGCAGGCCCAGCTGCCAGCCGGTCACCCGGCACAGGCGCGTCAGGTCATCCTTGCGCCGCGCCAGCCGCGCCAGATACCGCTCTCGCAGGTCGCCCGCCTTCAGTGTCTCGTGCCGGACCGTCCCGCCGACGCTTTCGAAGATGGTGCGCCCGCGATAGGGAAAGTTCTCCTCGCCCGGGTCCAGAACCTGCAGCAGCACACCGCGCACGCCGCGGTCGGCGGCCTTGGTCAGGGCCAGTTCGACCTCGTCCAGCGGGCCGAGGAAGTCAGACATGAACACGGCGCGGGCATGGGGAATCATGGCGCGGTGCTCGGGCGGGGCATAATCGGCCTCGGTATCTTCGGACAAGGCCTGCGCCAGCCGGATGATCTGGGCATTGCCGCGCCGGGGCGGCAGGGTGGTTCCCGTCAGGCCCACACGCTCGCCCCCGCGCACCAGCAGGATCGCCGTGGCCAGCCCCAGCAAACGCGCCCGGTCGGCCTTGGTGGGCAGGGATTTATCGGACGCAAAGCGCATCGAGGCGCCCTGATCGACCCACAGCATGATCGACTGCGCGATCTGCCATTCGCGTTCGCGCACATATTGTTGATCGCCGCGGGCCGAGCGCCGATGGTCGATCATCCGCCGGCTGTCGCCGATCTGGGCCGGTCGATATTGCCAGAAATCATCGCCCAACCCCGAACGCCGCCGGCCGTGATCGCCCAGCAGCACGGTTCCGGCCAGGTGTTCGGCCCGCGCCAACAGCGGCGGCAGCCGGGACGCCTCGGCCTCGGATCTTTCGCGAAGGGTGCGGGCCGCGTTCACGCCGCCGCCTCAGCCCGGACAAGCCCGGCCGCGGTGGTTTCGATCAGGTCGGCCAGGCTGTCACCCCGCGCCCGCGCGGCGAAGTTCAGCGCCATCCGGTGGCTGAGCACCGGGCGCGCCATGTCCAGCACGTCTTCGGCATTGGGGGCCAGCCGGCCCTGCAGCATCGCCCGCGCCCGCACCGTCATCATCAGCGCCTGCGCCGCGCGCGGACCGGGGCCCCAGGCGACGGTCTCGGACACGCGCTCGGACACGCCGGGTTCTTCGGGGCGGAACGCGCGCACCAGATCGAGGATCAGTTCGACAACCGACTCGCCCACCGGCATCCGGCGCAGCAGAACCTGCGCGGCCAGCAATTCTTCTTTGGTGAAGATCTGGTGCGCCTCTTCCTCGGCCACGCCGGTGGTGGCCAGCAGGATGTCACGCTCGGTCTGGCGGTCGGGATAGTTAACGTCGATCTGCACCAGGAAACGGTCAAGCTGCGCCTCGGGCAGCGGATAGGTGCCCTCCTGTTCGATCGGGTTCTGGGTGGCAAGCACATGGAACGGCACGCCCAGCGCGCGATCCTCGCCCGCGACGGTCACCGTGCGTTCCTGCATCGCCTGCAGCAGCGCCGACTGGGTGCGCGGGCTGGCGCGGTTGATCTCGTCCGCCATCAAGAGTTCACAGAAGATCGGGCCGGGAATGAATCGGAAATGGCGGCTGCCATCCTCGGCGGTGTCCAGAACCTCGGACCCCAGAATGTCGGCCGGCATCAGGTCCGGCGTGAACTGGATGCGGTTGCCATGCAGGCCCATGACGGTGGACAAGGTTTCGACCAGCCGCGTCTTGCCCAGGCCCGGCAGCCCGATCAGCAGGGCATGACCGCCACACAGCAGCGCCGTCAGCGTCAGGTCGACGACCCTCTCCTGCCCGATGAAGCGGCGGGTGATCGAGGATTTGGCCTGTTGCAGTTTCTCTTCCAGCGCTTCGATCTCGGAGACGAGGTCGGCAGGTTCGGTCATGACTTTCCCTTCCGTGGACTTATTATGGTTGAAGTGTATCGCGCTGAGAGGAAATGGCAAAAACAATGAGCGGACAAAATCCTGTGAAACCGTCCCCTGAGGGTCTGGCGGCCTCGGTCAAGGCGGCCAAACCGCGGGGTCTGCCCCCTGTCGACAGCTGGAATCCTCCGTTCTGCGGCGATCTGGACATGCGCATCGCGCGCGATGGCACCTGGTACTACCTAGGGTCGCCCATCACCCGGTTCGAGCTTGTGAAGCTTTTTTCCTCAATTCTTAAGAAAGAATGGGACGCCTATTTTCTGGTCACCCCGGTCGAAAAGGTCGGCATCACGGTCGAAGACGCGCCGTTTGTGGCGGTCGATTTCGACCGGACCGGCGCGGACGAGGATCAGGTTCTGACCTTTACCACCAATGTCGGCGATACGGTGTCGGCGGGTCCGGATCACCCGATACGGGTTGCCATCGACCCGGAAACAAACGAGCCCAGACCCTATATATTGGTGCGATCGAACCTCGAGGCGCGGATCGACCGCAAGAGTTTCTATCGCCTTGTGGACATTGCGACGGAACGCGCCGGGCAGGTCGGGGTCTGGTCCGGCGGGCAGTTCTTTGTCTTGGGTCGCGCCGAGGACGCGCCTTAGGCAACCCGTCTTGCGGGACGGTCTTGCGCAAGGACAACCGCCAGCGCCACGACTCCGGCACCCAGCGCCCGGGTCCAGTTCCACTCCGAACCCAGAACCACCATGATGAGCATCACGTAGAACGGTGCCACATTGATGTGGAATGACGCCAGAGCAACACCCAGCCGGCCGATCGAAGCGATGAACAGGACCTGGCTGAGGCCGAGAGAGATCACGGCGTAGATCGCCAGCATTCCTGCCTGCTGCGGGTCGATCGGCGACGATGGCCAGACTTCCAGTCCGAGGACGCTCGACATATAGAACAGCGCGCCGGCCATGAACGTGCCGCCGATCAGCGTGATCGTGGTACGTCCGGTTTGGCTGAGGTCCGGGAAGTCCCGCGCGGTCGCCATGCTGGCCCAGCAGAACAGCGCGGTCGAGGCGATGGCGCAGAGCGCACCCAACCCCAGCTGGGCCGGCGCCACCGCGCTGGTTGCGATCAGGCCGCCGATGATCGAAACAGCAACCCCCAGCGCGAAGTTCCAGCGCAATCTGCGCGTTCCCGCGGCCAACTCGAGCAGTGTCGCAATCAAGGGCGCGCAGGACGCGATGATGGCAACGGTCACGGGATCGGTCAGTTTCTGCGCCAGGATGATCAGGAACATGCCCAAGCCAAGTCCAAACCCGCCCACTCTCATCGCATGGGCCCAGCGCGCCCGCAGCACCGCATCCGCGCCATCGATCCACAGCCAGATCGGAATCATCACGGCCACCGCCAGCATCAGCCGCGCGGCCAGCAAGGCAACCGGCGGCCAGGTCTGCAGCAGGATTTCGGCCGCCGGGAATCCGGCCGCCCAGGCCAGCATCGACGCCACCGCCAACCCGTTTCCGGACAAGGCGGATTGCCGCGCACCGGGCACAGCGAAACTGGGCCCGCGAACGGGGTCCGGACTCATCGCCATCGGTTTCAATCCTTTTGTTGGTGCAGCGCCACGAAAATGATTCGCTGCAATACCCCGACCCTTCACATTCGGCCCGCGCCGGTCTGGCCGATTTTCGACATATTGTCGTTTTCAAACCCTTTCTCTGCGCGCCGCCCACGACTAAGGTCAGCACGCCATCGGACCGAGAGGACAATGCCCCGATTTGCCGCCAATATCTCGCTGCTCTTTGCCGAGCTGCCTTACCTCGACCGGTTCAAGGCGGCCGCGGATGCCGGGTTCAAGGCAGTCGAGATCCTGTTTCCCTATGACCTGGCGGCCAAGGAAACACGCCGCGCATTGATGACCAACGGTCTGGACTTGGTGCTGATCAACGCGCCGCCGCCCAACTATACCGGCGGCCAGCCGGGCTATGCGGCTGTTCCGGGGGGCGAAGGGCGGTTCCAGTCCGACATCCGGCGCGTCCTGCGCTATGCCGAGGCGCTGAAGCCCGGTTTGATCCACGTGATGGCGGGCTATGCCTCGGGGGCGGACGCACGGGACTGTTTTGTGCGCAATCTGCAATGGGCTGCGGATTTTGCGCCGCATCAACGGTTCACGATCGAACCGCTGAACCCGGTCTCGCAGCCCGGATACTTCCTCAACGACTATGATCTGGCCGCCGCGTGCCTGGACCGGATCGACCGTCCGAATGTGGGCCTGCAGTTCGACAGCTTTCATGCGCGGATGATCCATGGCGATGCGCAGGCCGTCTGGGACAGATTCCGCGGCCGGATCGTACATGTTCAGATCGGATCGGCCCCCGACCGGTCGGAACCTGGCCGGGACGAGACCGATTTCCCCGCGTTGTTCGCAGCGATCGACGACAGCGGCTATGATGGCTGGGTCAGCGCCGAATACACGCCCTCGACGCGGCGCACCGACGCCTCTCTGCACTGGATGCGATAGGCCTGTGCACCTGCGCACTGGAAATCACATCTTGGATATCGCATACGAAGCGGCAATTCAGTAGAGGAACAGCCGCATGATCCCCGCCCGCTTTGCCCCCGTCCTGTTCGGATTGATCCTGTCGGGGCTGATGTCCTGCATCGTGACCTGCATCGCAACGGTCAAAGAGATCGGGCTTGGCCCCGAGACCTTTGCCAGCTGGATGGGCGCGTGGAGCATCAGCTGGCCGGTGGCGTTTGCGGTGGTTCTGGTCATGGCCCCGCTGACCCGGCGGCTGGTCGCGCTGTTGGTCAGGCCCGAGGCCTGACCTGCCGCGAAGATGGCCCGCCGGGCCTGAAGAGCGGCACGGCGCTTGCCTAATGCGCCTCGGCCCAGTTGGCGCCTTTGCCCGCATCCACCGTCAGTTTCACGTCCAGCTTCACCGCCGTATCGGGCGCGTTCTCCATCACGTCGCGCGCGATCTCGATGGTCTTGTCCACCGTGTCCTCGGCCACTTCGAACAGCAGTTCGTCGTGCACTTGCAGCAGCATCTTGGCCGGCAGCCCGTCGATCGCCTCGGGCATCCGCACCATCGCCCGGCGGATCACGTCCGCCGCTGTGCCCTGGATCGGCGCGTTGATCGCCGCCCGGCGGGCAAACCCCGCATGCGGCCCCTTGGCATTGATTTCTGTCGTGTGGATCTTGCGCCCGAACAGGGTCTGCACATAGCCATGCTCTTTGGCAAACGCGATGGTGTCATCCATGTAGCGCCGGATGCCCGGGAAGCGTTCGAAATATCGGTCGATGAAGCCCTGCGCCTCGGCCCGCGGAATGCGCAGGTTGCGCGCCAGACCAAAGCCCGAAATGCCGTAGATCACGCCGAAATTGATCGCCTTGGCCTTGCGGCGGATCTCGGGCGTCATCTCGTCCAGCGGCACGTCGAACATTTCCGACGCGGTCATGGCGTGAATGTCCAGCCCGTCGGCAAAGGCCTGTTTCAAGGCCGGAATGTCGGCGATATGCGCCAGGATGCGCAGCTCGATCTGTGAATAATCGAGCGACACCAGCACATTGCCCGGCTCGGCGATGAAAGCCTCGCGAATGCGGCGGCCTTCTTCGGTGCGCACCGGGATGTTCTGCAGGTTGGGGTCGGTCGAAGCCAGACGCCCCGTGTTCGCCCCGGTGATGGCATAGGATGTATGCACCCGCCCCGTGTCGGGGTTGATATGGGTCTGCAGCGCGTCGGTATAGGTCGATTTCAGCTTGGACAGTTGCCGCCAGTCCAGAACCCGGCGCGGCAGTTCATGCTCGGTCGCCAGATCTTCCAGCACGTCGGCACCGGTCGAATACTTGCCGGTCTTGCCCTTCTTGCCGCCTTCCAGACCCATCTTGTCGAACAGGATCTCGCCCAGCTGCGCGGGCGAGCCGACGTTGAAGGTTTCTCCGGCCAGCTCGTGGATTTCAGCCTCTAAACCAGCCATTTTCTGGGCAAACGCGTTCGACATACGGCTCAGCACGTCGCGGTCGACCTTGATGCCATGCATCTCCATCTCGGCCAGAACCGGCACAAGGGGGCGCTCGAGCGTTTCATAGACGGTGGTCACCTGAACCCGGTGCAGCTGCGGCTTGAACAGCTTCCACAGACGCAGGGTGATGTCGGCATCCTCGGCGGCATAGGCGGTGGCCTCGTCGATCGGCACCTTGTCGAAGGTAATCGCCGATTTGCCCGACCCCAGCAGCGGTTTGATCGGGATCGGCGTATGGCCCAGATAGCGTTCGGACAGCGTGTCCATTCCATGCCCATGCTCGCCCGCATGCATGGCATAGGACATCAGCATCGTGTCGTCGATCGGGGCCACATCCACGCCATAGCGCGCAAATATCTTGGCGTCATATTTCATGTTCTGCCCGACCTTCAGGATCGACGGGTCCTCAAGCACCGGCTTGAGCATCTCCAGCGCCTCGTCCAGCGGCATCTGCCCCTCGGCCAGCGCGTCCGAGCCGAACAGGTCGTCGCTGGACCCATCGCGGTGGGTCAGCGGGATGTAACAGGCCTCGCCCGGCTCGATGCACAGCGAGATGCCGACCAGATCGGCGATCATTTCGTTCAGGCCCGTGGTCTCGGTGTCCACGGCCAGCCAGCCGCGCTCATTGGCCTGATCGATCCATTTCCGCAGCGCGGCCGCATCGCGCACGCATTCGTATTTGCTGGCATCGAACGGAATGTCCTCGGCCTGCGGCTCATCTGCCGCCTGCGCCGGAGTATCCGCGATCACCGGCGGTTCGACGCCCAGCTTGTCGGCGATCCGCTTGGTCAGAGTGCGGAACTCCATCTCGGCCAGAAACTCCATCAGCTTGTCCGGATCGGGATCGCGCAGTTCCAGATCATCCAGCGTGAAGTCCAGCGGTGTTTCGCAATCCAGCTGCACCAGCCTCTTCGACAACTCGATCTGATCTCGTTTCTCGATCAGGGTTTCGCGGCGCTTGGGTTGCTTGATCTCCTCGGCGCGGTCCAGCAGCGTCTCCAGATCGCCGAACTCGTTGATCAGCAGCGCCGCCGTCTTGATCCCGATCCCCGGCGCGCCCGGTACGTTGTCCACGCTGTCACCGGCCAGCGCCTGCACATCGACGACGCGCTCGGGGTAGACGCCGAATTTCTCGAACACCCCCTCGCGGTCGATGCGCTTGTTCTTCATGGCATCCAGCATCTCGACACCGTCGCCCACCAGCTGCATCAGGTCCTTGTCCGAGCTGACGATGGTCACCCGCCCCCCGGCCTGGCGCGCCTGGCAGGCCAGCGTGGCGATGATGTCGTCGGCCTCGTACCCCTCCAGCTCTTTGAAGGCGATATTGAAGGCCTCGGTCGCCTGCCGGGTCAGCGGGATCTGCGGGCGCAGGTCCTCGGGCATCGCCTCGCGGTTGGCCTTGTAGAGGTCGTACATGTCATTGCGGAAGGTGTGCGAGCCCTTGTCGAAGATCACTGCCAGATGGGTCGGCGCGTCAGGGCCGTGGTCGCCATCCACGTAACGCTGCAGCATGTTGCAAAAGCCCGAAACGGCGCCAATCGGCATCCCGTCCGATTTCCGCGTCAGCGGCGGAAGGGCGTGATAGGCGCGAAAGATGAAGGCCGATCCGTCGATCAGATGCAGATGGCAGCCTTTTCCGAATTTGCTCATGCGCGCTCTCCCTGTCGGTCAGGGACGGTTCTGCCACAGGGGCAGCCGGGTGACCAGTCAGGAACGCGCCCTAGCGGCCAAACAGACCGCTGAAAACATCCGAGAAACTGTTCAGCAGCGCCATGATGACCAGCGCACCGAGGAAAGCGAAAAACGCCATCGCGAAGAACTGGAACAGGATCGCGCCCGTTCCGATGACCAAACCGGCGATGGCCGGGCGGCGTTTTTCGTGCCGCAGGATGCCGATGACCGAGACGACGATCGCCAACCCGCCCAGCATGGCGACGCCGATCTGCAGAAAGTCATCCAGATCGCGGGTGGGCGCGACCGGCGCAGGCTGCTCCATCCCCGCGGCGGCCCGCAGGGTCGATTTACCCAACTCGGCGGCCAGTTCGCCCAGCGTCACGCCGGTGGATTGCTGCGGTGCGAACGGCCCTGCCCAGAACACGAACAAGGCTGCGAACAGGGCCAGTACCGCAAGCATAAACCCGGCCCAACCAAAAACCGGATTGCCGGTATCAGCAGCAGTCATATCGGTCATCATTCGCACCTACGTTGGTCACACCAACGCACTAGGCGAAAATCGCGGCGAGATTTGGGCAGACCGAGGTTGGGCGGGCAATCAGTGTTGCTGTGCGTCCTTCAGAACATACTTGCAATCGCAATAGGGGCACTCGACCCAGCCCTGATCCTCGGGGATCTGCAACCAGACGCGCGGATGGCCCAGCGCGCCCTCGCCGCCATCACAGGCGACACGGCTTGTCTCGACGATCTTGGTTTCCGGAGCTTCGATTGTCACGGCGTGCGATCCTTCACTGGTTGTCGGCCTCGCGGGCATGCATTAGGTGCGTTTATGAGGGATCAGGAAACCGGGGGCAAGAGCCAGCAATGACCGATGCAGCGATCAGCCTTCGCGGCCTGCGCAAAACCTATCGCGGCGGCAAGGGCCAGCCCGAGAAACACGCGCTGAAGGGCATCGATCTGGATATCCCGCGCGGGTCTGTCTTCGGCCTGTTGGGGCCGAACGGCGCCGGCAAATCGACCCTGATCAACATCCTGGCGGGGTTGGTGATCAAGACCGCGGGCCAGGTGACGATCTGGGGGTATGACCAGGATCGCAACCCGCGCCAGGCCCGCGCGGCCATCGGAGTGATGCCGCAGGAGCTGAACCTCGACCCGTTCTTTACTCCCCGCGGCGCGCTCGAGGTGCAGGCCGGGCTGTATGGCGTTCCCAAATCGCAGAGGCGCAGCGACGAGATCCTCGAACTGGTCGGCCTCAGCGACAAGGCCGAGGCCTATGCCCGCACGCTGTCAGGCGGGATGCGGCGGCGCCTGCTGCTGGCCAAGGCACTGGTGCACCACCCCAAAATCCTGGTTCTGGACGAACCCACCGCCGGCGTGGACATCGAACTGCGCCAGATGCTGTGGGCCAATGTGCGCAAGCTGAACCAGCGGGGCATGACCATCATCCTGACCACCCACTACCTGGAAGAGGCGCAGGAGATGTGCGACGAGATCGCCATCATCAACCACGGCGAGAAGGTGGCGCAGGACAGCACCGCCAACCTGCTGGGCCGCATGGACGGACGCACCATGGTCATCACCCCCGAGGCCCCGGTAACCGCCCTGCCCGCCGCCCCCGGCGTTCAGGCCAGCCTGCGCGACGACGGCAGCCTGGCGCTGCACTACCGCAGCCCGGAAACCAGCGCCGAGCAGGTGCTCGAGGCGGTCCGCCAGGCCGGCATCCGCATCCGCGACGTGCGCACCGAAGAGGCCGATCTCGAGGACGTGTTCCTTGCCCTCACCTCCTCGCGCGCCGACGATGCCCCGGCCGACGATCAGGACCAGCCGCGCCGGGGTCTGCACCGGGTCAAGCTGTGACCCGGTCGATCCGCGCCTGATAGCAGTTGTTCCGGGCCGAGCGTACATGGATATAGGCCACCTCGGGGCGGGCAAGTATTGCATCCACCGCCGCGCTGATCCGTCCGGTGGGTGTCACGACGCCGGTACCGTAGACAATCCGGTCATCGCGGCCATAGCCCTTGATCAGATAATCGGGCGATGAGGTCAGAACCTCTGGCAGATCAGTCCCTTCATACCGTTCACAAGGGCTTGCACACAGGAAGATCGGCCCCGTTTCGGCATAAGGATGTGTCTCTGCAAAAGGCCGATGGGCCAGAATCAGCATTTCTGCACCTTCGGGAATGTGCTGCAAGCAATGGCGGCACGGATTTCCGGTTCCGGTTGATACCGCGCGTTCAGGCGCGTGTCCGTAGGCATCGGGCGCGCCTGCCTGAAAGGCGCGTACTTCGTCGGTGGGCAGGGCGGTGATCTTGAACATCTCGAGTCTCCTTTTGTTGCCCTGACAATGCGCCTGCCACACGCGGGCAGACGACCCGTTTCCTGCGCAATGCAGACAGGGACTCGAAAAAGAACAAAACGTGAATATAATGTGGAATCGCCATGTATGCCGAGCTGTCGATCACGTCGAACTTCACCTTCCTCACCGGGGCCTCGCACCCCGAGGAGTACATGGAGCGCGCCGTCACCCTGGGCCTGCCCGCCATCGCCATCGCCGATGACAACTCGGTGGCCGGCATCGTCCGCGCCCATACCCAGGCGCGCGAGATCGCCCGCAAGGTGCGCGAGCGCCGCGCGTGGGAGGAGCAGAACACGCCCATCGGCCCGCCCCGCCCCGATCACATCCCGAAACCGCCCTCGTTCCCGGTGCATGCGGTGCCGCGCCTGATCCCGGCGGCGCGGCTGATCTTTACCGACGCCCCGCCCGTCACCGCCCTGCCCCTCAACCGGCAGGGCTGGGCCAGCCTGTGCCGCCTTCTGTCCACCGGACGGCTGCGCGCGGCCAAGGGCGACTGCATCCTGCACCTGTCCGACCTGCTGGAGTTTTCCGACGGCCTCCACCTGCTGCTCTGGCCACAGGCGGGCCGTCCGACCGGCGGCGCGAGCGGATGGCGGACACAGGCGCAACAGCTGACGCGCCGCTTTGCCGGGCGCATGCATTTGCTGATGCATCCGCGCTATGACGGGGCGGATTCGATGTTTTTCCATTTGTTAGAGACTGAATCGCGCCATCTGGGCCTGCTCACCATCGCCAGCGCCGCGCCGATGATGCATCACGGCTCGCGCCGCCGGCTGGCCGATGTGCTGACCGCGATCCGGCTGCGCCGCAAGGTGGACGATCTGGGCCGTCACGCGCTGGCCAATGGCGAACAGCGCCTGCGCTCGGAACCCGAGATGCTGCGCATCTTCAAGGGGCATGAAGGCGCTGTGGCCCGTGCGTATGCGCTCAGCCAGGACCTCACCTTCTCGTTGGACGAGCTGCGCTATGAATACCCAAGCGAGGTCAGCGGCACCGAAACCCCCGCCCAGCGCCTGCACCGTCTGGCGCATGAGGGGCTGGCCTGGCGCTATCCCGCCGGCGCGCCCGAAAAGGTCAAGGCGATGCTGGCGCATGAGCTGACCCTGATCGGCAAGCTGAAATACGAGCCCTATTTCCTGACCGTCCGCGACATCGTGCACTTCGCCCGCGGTCGCGGGATCCTGTGCCAGGGGCGCGGCTCGGCGGCCAATTCGGTGGTCTGCTACTGCCTGGGCGTCACCTCGGTCAGCCCCGAGATGGGCACCATGGTGTTCGAACGCTTCGTCTCCGAGGCGCGGGACGAGCCGCCCGACATCGACGTGGATTTCGAACATGAACGCCGCGAAGAGGTGATCCAGCACATCTATGAACGCTATGGCCGCCACCGCGCGGGGCTGTGCGCCACGGTGATCCACTATCGCGGCAAGCGCGCCATCCGCGAGGTGGGCCGCGCCATGGGCCTGACCGAGGACACGATTTCCGCCCTGTCCTCGCAGCTGTGGGGGTTCTTCTCGACCGCAGGGCTCGAGGCGGAACGGATGCGCGAAATCGGCCTCGACCCCGAGGACCGCCGCCTGAAACAGACTCTGACACTGGTGCATCAGATCAACGGCTTCCCCCGCCACCTGTCCCAGCATGTGGGCGGGTTCATCATCACCGAGGGCCGTCTGGACGAGCTGGTGCCCATCGAGAACGCCACGATGGAGGACCGCACGGTCATCTGCTGGGACAAGGACGACATCGACAGTCTGGGCATCCTCAAGGTCGATGTCCTGAGCCTTGGCATGCTGACCTGCATCCGCAAGGCCTTCGACCTGATCGCCCAGCACCATCAGACGAGTTACACGCTCGCCACCCTGCCGCCCGAGGACCCGGCGGTCTATGACATGCTGTGCCGCGCGGATTCGGTGGGCGTGTTCCAGGTGGAATCACGTGCTCAGATGAACTTCCTGCCCCGGATGCGGCCGCGCAATTTCTATGATCTGGTGATCGAGGTCGCCATCATTCGCCCCGGCCCCATCCAGGGCGACATGGTGCATCCCTATATCCGGCGTCGGAACGGCGAGGAGGAGGTCAGCTTCCCCTCGGACGCGCTGGGCGAGGTGCTAGGCAAGACGCTGGGCGTGCCGCTGTTTCAGGAACAGGCGATGCAGATCGCCATCGTCGGCGCGGGCTTCACCCCCGAACAGGCCGACCGGCTGCGGCGGTCGCTGGCGACCTTCAAGAAGCACGGCAATGTCAGCGAATTCCGCACCCTGTTCCTGCGCGGGATGCAGCGCAACGGCTATGACGCCGAATTTGCCGAGCGCTGTTTCTCGCAGATCGAGGGGTTCGGCTCCTACGGCTTCCCCGAAAGCCATGCGGCCAGCTTTGCGCTGCTGGTCTATGCCAGCGCCTGGATCAAGTGCCACCATCCGGGGATTTTTGCCTGCGCGCTGCTGAATTCGCAACCAATGGGGTTCTATGCCCCCGCCCAGATCGTGCGCGATGCGCGCGAGCATGGCGTGCAAGTGCGTCCGGTCTGCATCAATGCCAGCTTCTGGGACAACGTGATGGAGCCAGACGGCCATGGCGGGCTGGCCCTGCGGCTGGGCTTTCGCCAGATCAAGGGCCTGAGCGAAGAGGACGCCAGTTGGCTGACCGCCGCGCGCGGCAACGGCTACCACCAGGTTGACGACGTCTGGCGCCGCGCGGGCCTTGGCCCCTCGGTGATCGAGCGTCTGGCCGAGGCCGATGCCTTTGCCGCCTGCGGCCTGACCCGGCGCGAGGCGCTGTGGCAGGCCAAGGCGATCGCCACCGCCAAACCCCTGCCCCTGTTCGCGCAGGATCTGGAAGGCGAGGCGCTGGACGAACCCGCCGCCCATCTGCCGCAGATGTCGCTGGGCGAGCAGGTGGTCGAGGATTACGTCGCCACCCGCCTGAGCCTGCGGGCACACCCGGTGGCCCTGTTGCGGCACCTGCTGACGCCGGGGCAGCGCGACAATTCCGCCCCTGCATCCGGGCCGAAAAACGCGGTATCTGCCCGGAACAGAGCCTGAATCGAAAGCCCCGATCATGACCCGGCCCGTACTGCCCCCGCGTTTTCCAGCCACGCCCGACCAGATCCAGGCGCAGGTCACCGCATTCTACGCCCGCGTCCGGCAGGACGCCCTGCTGGGCCCGATCTTCAACCGCCACGTCACCGACTGGCCCGCGCATGAGGACCGGATCGCCGCCTTCTGGCGCAACGCCATCCTGTACGAGCGCGGCTACAGCGGCAATCCGCAGCGTGTGCATATCGAGCGTCCGGACGTGAAACCCGAAATGTTTGCCCATTGGCTGGACCTGTTCGAAGAGGTCGCCCACGGCACCCTGCCCCCGGAAACGGCCACGCCCTGGGTGGCGCTGGCCCGACGCATCGGCGCGGGGATGCAGGCCGGTGTCGCGGCCGCCCGCCAACCGGCCGGGGCTCCGCCGATCCTGCGCTGAACGGCCGGCCCCGCAGGGATGTTAGCGGTAAAGTTTGGGCTATCCGACTCTGCCGATTGGGTTTAATCAGGCCTCAGACACCTGCCACAGCATCCAATCGCCCGGGACCAGCCAGATGAGCACACAGAACTCGACCCTGCAGGGACTTGGCTTTGCATTTCTCGGGTTTGCCGTCTTTGCCACCCATGACGCGCTGATCAAGACGCTGGGCGGCACCTATTCCGTGCTGCAGATCATCTTTTTCGCCACGCTGTTCTCCTTTGTGCCGATGGCGGTCACGATCCTCGCGGACCGGACCGCTGACAATTTTCGGCCACATCACCCGTGGCTGGTGATGCTGCGCTCGGGGCTGATGGTCACGTCGATGTCCTGTGCGTTCTACGCTTTTTCGGTCCTGCCCCTGGCCGAGGTCTATTCGCTGCTGTTTTCCTTTCCGCTGATCGTCACCGTCCTGTCGATTCCGATTCTGGGCGAGGTCGTGCGCGCCCAACGCTGGGCCGCGGTGGGCGTGGGCCTGATCGGAGTGCTGATCGTCCTGCGCCCCGGCGCGACCGAGATCACTCTGGGCCACCTTGCCGCCCTGACGGCCGCGTTCTGCAGCGCCTTCGCATCCGTGCTGGTGCGCAAGATCGGAAACGAGGAACGCTCGGCAGTGCTGATCCTGTATCCGATGCTGCTGGCGATCGCGGTCATGAGCCTTGCGCAACCGGCGGTCTATCAGCCGCCTTCGCTGATCCATTTGGCGATGATGGCCTTGGTCGGCGTGTTTTCGGTGATCGCCCAGCACCTGATCATCCTGGCCTATCGCGCGGCACCAGCAGGCGTGGTCGCCCCCAGCCAGTACAGCCAGATCATCTGGGCCACGATTTTCGGCGCGGTGTTCTTTGGGGAAAAGCCCGACAAATGGGTGGCCGTGGGGGCCGCGATCATCATCGCATCGGGCATCTTCGTCGTCTGGCGCGAAAGCCGCGCAAATGTATCGCCGAATAAGCCGGTTCTGCGCGTGCGTTCACCGCGCTCTGACACCGGCGCCTCAGCACGGCCGGGGTCATAACGCGGCGGCTACTGATCCTTCAGTCTGATCTTAAGGCCGCCGTTTTCGCCTGGCTCCTCGAACTTTCCGGTGGCTCGCACCAAGTCGCTCAGCCGCTTGGAACCATAGGCTCGTACGTCAAAATCCGTATTGTTCATTCTGAGCTGGCTGCCAACCCAGCCAAGACCTGCCCATCCGTCAGGTTCCTCGGAGTTGAGCACGACTTTCCGGATTAATTTGAACGCATCATCCACATCCTTTTCAGGTTGAACCCGTTTTGCCTTCTCGCCGCTTCCGAGCTCACCCTTTTTGATGTTTTCGATGTAAATAAATCGGTTGCATGCTTGAACAAAAGCCTTAGGAGCTTTTTTCTCACCAATACCGAACACTTTTAATCCCTGTTCACGAACACGGATAGCGAGACGGGTAAAGTCACTATCGGAAGAAACTAGTACGAACCCGTTGAAACGACCTGAATGAAGGATGTCCATCGCATCAATTACAAGTGCGATATCCCCAGCGTTCTTGCGCGTCGTATTTGGAAGTTGGAGTTGCGGAATAATGGCATGCTTCGCAAGTATCTCGACGCTCCAACCCTGTGGCATTTCGCCTGAGAAGTTTCCGTAGATTCGGCGCATGTTCGCCTCGCCCAAAATGGCAACTTCTTCGAAAATCTCAGCAACATACTTTGCCGGTACGTTATCGGCGTCAATCAGAACAGCCAAACGTTCCGTTGCTTCAGTGGTCAATTTGATCTCTCTATTCAGATATTCATCAATGTCCTTATGATATGCGACAAAAAGGGCGGGATAAACCCCGCCCTTGCAATTTCCGATTGTCAGTAAACCACCACCGACCGGATGCTTTCGCCCTTGTGCATCAGGTCGAAGCCGGTGTTGATATCGTCCAGACCCATGGTGTGAGTGATCATCGGATCGATCTCGATCTTTCCTTCCATGTACCAGTCGACGATCTTGGGCACGTCCGTGCGCCCTCGCGCGCCGCCGAAGGCGGTGCCGCGCCACGACCGTCCGGTGACCAGCTGGAACGGACGGGTCGAGATCTCGGCCCCCGCGGGCGCCACGCCGATGATGATCGATTCGCCCCAGCCCTTGTGCGCCGATTCCAGCGCCGCGCGCATCACCTGCACGTTGCCGGTGGCGTCAAAGGTGTAATCCGCTCCGCCCTTTGTCAGGTTCACCAGATAGGGGACAAGATCGCCCTCGACCTCGGAGGGGTTCACGAAATCGGTCATGCCGAACTTTTTGGCCATCTCGACCTTGGCGGGGTTCAGGTCGACGCCGACGATCTGATCAGCCCCGGCCAGACGCAGACCCTGGATCACGTTCAGTCCGATGCCGCCCAGGCCGAACACGATGGCGCGGCTGCCGATTTCCACCTTGGCGGTGTTGATCACCGCGCCGATGCCGGTGGTCACGCCACAGCCGATATAGCAGATCTTGTCGAACGGCGCGTCCTCGCGCACCTTGGCCAGTGCAATCTCGGGCAGAACCGTGTGGTTCGAGAAAGTCGAGCATCCCATGTAATGCAGGATCGGATCCCCATCCAGCGTCGAGAAACGCGAGGTGCCGTCGGGCATCAAACCCTTGCCCTGCGTCTCGCGGATGGCCTGGCACAGGTTGGTCTTGGGGTGCAGGCAGTATTCGCACTCGCGACATTCGGGGGTGTAGAGCGGGATCACGTGATCGCCCGGCTTCAGGCTGGTCACGCCGGGGCCGACCTCGACCACGACGCCCGCGCCCTCGTGGCCCAGAATGGCCGGAAACAGGCCTTCGGGGTCGGCGCCCGACAGGGTGAATTCGTCGGTATGGCAGATGCCGGTGGCCTTGATCTCGACCAGAACCTCGCCCGCCTTGGGGCCTTCGAGGTTCACGTCCATCACTTCCAAGGGCTTGCCCGCCTGAACGGCGACGGCGGCACGGGTTCGCATGTTGCTTGTCTCCCTGTCTTGTTTGACCCGACCCTGCGTCAAATACAGGGTGTTTTCAACTGCGCTTTCATGGCAGTCTCTGTAAGCTTTTGATATTTCAGAAACGACATTGCCGAAAAGAGGAGCGCCAATGTACCGGTTCATCCCGATCCTGATCGTCCTGGCCGCCTGCGCCGAAACCGACCTGCCCGAACCGGGCTCTGCCGAGGTGGATGCCGCCCCGGTGGATCTGGCCTTCTGCAAGGGCGAACCCTTTGCCCAGTCCGTGGGGCAACCGGTCTCGACCATTCAGGCCAGCCTGCCGGAACGGAGCCGCGTTCTGGGCCCCGATGACATAGCTACGCAGGATTACCGCATCGACCGGCTGAACGTCTATGTGAACGGAGCCGGGGTCATTCAGCGGCTGACCTGCGGATAAGGGCGGACTCGACTCGAGGTATGATTCTCGGATAAGAACAAAATGAGAACATTTTGATGTCTGCCCGATGCCCAAACGCCGAATACTCTCGCTGTGGTTTCCCCGTCTGGGGGCCGAACGGCTGATCCGTGCCGCGCGGGGCCTGCATACAGGCCCGCTGGCGGTGGTGGCCGAACAGTCGAACATGCAGGTCATCACCTCGCTGAATGCCGAGGCACAAGCAGCCGGTCTGCGCGTGGGCCAGCCGGTGCGCGATGCCCATGCCATGTGCGCGGCCCTTGTCACCCGCCCTCGCAACGCCCCGGCCGAGGCCGCCTTTCTGACCGCGCTGCGCCGCTGGGCGGGCAAGTTCAGCCCCTGGGTCGCCGAAGAGGCACCCGACGGCCTGATCGTCGATTTGTCGGGCTGCGCCCACCTGTTCGGCGGGGAAGAGGCGTTGCTGGACGTGATCGAGACCGACTGCGCCGACATGGGGCTGAGCGTGCAGATGGGCATCGCCGACACGC
This sequence comes from Ruegeria sp. BHSA162, assembly GCF_059613385.1. NCBI lineage: Bacteria > Pseudomonadati > Pseudomonadota > Alphaproteobacteria > Rhodobacterales > Roseobacteraceae > Ruegeria > Ruegeria sp. BHSA162. Next base: position 6,154 of record NZ_JBXWSK010000039.1, on the reverse strand, counting down.
TGGGCGCGGCCTGGGCGCTGGCGCGCTATGCCGGGCAAGAGGCCACGTCCGACCGCAATGGCGACGCCATTTCCCAAGAGGCCCGCGCCACCCGCGCCCGGGCTGGCAAGCGGCGGCACTGGACCAAGGGCGGCGCCGCGCCGCAGGTGGTGACCGTGGGCGGCGGAGCCAGGATCGCGCCGCCGGGGCAGGCCTATGGCGCGCTTGCCCCCCTGCCCATCGCCGCGCTGCGGCTGGACGACCAGACCGTGGCGCAGCTGAACCGGCTGGGCCTGCGGCGGATCGGCGACCTGCTGGGCCAGCCGCGTGCCAGTTTGGCCCGCCGGTTCGGGCGCGGGCTGGTTCTGCGGCTGGATCAGGCGATGGGCAGCGCGCCCGAGCCGGTCTCGCCCGCGCGGCCCCCGCATCACTTTGCGGTGCGGATGACCCTGCCCAACCCGATCGGCTTGGCCGAGGACGTGATGGCCGCCATCGACCGGATGCTGCCGACCCTGTGCGCGCGGCTGGAAGAAAAGGCGCGCGGGGCGCGGACCCTGCGGCTCGAGGCGCACCGCACCGATCAGGCGGCCGAGATCATCGAGATCGGGCTGGCCCGGCCGAGCCATGACAAACACCACATTCGCCCTTTGTTAGAGATGAAAATCGATCAGATCGATGCGGGCTATGGCATCGACATGCTGCGCCTTGCGGCGGTGCAGACCGAGCCGGTGCATGCCCGCACCCTGACCGGCCATGCCGAGGCCAGCCGCGCCGTGCGCAACCGGCTGGAAGGAAACACGGCGCTGGACGATCTGATCGGAAAGCTGGGCGCGCGGGTGGGGCTCGAGGCGATCACGCGGCAGCACCCGGCGGCCTCGCACATCCCCGAGAAAACCGCACAGACGCTGGCGGCGGCCTGGTCGGAACCGGCGCGCGACTGGCCCGCCCCGCCGCGCCCGCGCCCCCTGCTGATGTGGCGGCCCGAGCCGGTGATGGCCCCCGACCGTCCCGATGTGCCCGCCAATTTCCGCTGGCGCGGGCGCGACTGGCACCTGGCGCAGGCCACCGGCCCGGAGCGGATCGCCCCGGAATGGTGGCTGGACGACCCCAACTGGCGCAGCGGCGTGCGCGATTACTGGGTGGTGGTGACTGAACAGGGCGAGCGGCTGTGGCTGTTCTACGGCCATGGCGGCACCATGTCGGCGGGCTGGTTCTGCCAAGGGCGCCTTGGTTAGAGTCTATTTTCCACGATAGACCAGAATATCCGGAAGGTAATCGATCAGCCGGATGACCCACGAGAACGGCGCCGGAAAGTCGGTCCGGAAGCGCCGGCGCGCCATTGCGCGCAGCACGCGCTGCGCGGCGTCTTCGGGCTCCATCAGCATCGGCATCTTGAAGCTGTTCTTGTCGGTCAGCCGGGTCTTGATGAACCCCGGATTGACGATGCGCACCGTCACCCCGGTTCCGGCCAGGTCATGCCGCATCGTTTCGGCCAGCGAGATCAGCGCCGCCTTGCTGGACCCGTACCCGATCGCCGCAGGCAGTCCGTGATAGCCCGCCAGCGACCCGATCAGGGTAATGTCGCCACGCCCCGCCTTCACCATGGCCGGCACGGTTTCCCCCAGAACCCGCAGCGCGCCTGAGTAGTTCACGTCGCTGATGGCCAGCGCGGCTTCGGTCTGCCAGTCCTGCGCGCGCATCGGCTCATAGGCCCCGGCGTTGTAGACCAGACCGTCAACTTGGCCGATCTCGGCCACGGCGCGGCGCACCTGCGCCAGATCGGTCACGTCCAGCGGTACCGCACGGGCATTGGGCAGCGCGGCGCAGATCTGCTCCAGCCGCTCGGCACTACGCGCGGACAGCACAAGGTGCGCGCCCTGACCGCCCAAGGCCTCGGCCAGCGCCCGGCCCAGCCCTTCGCTGGCGCCGATGATCCAATAGATTTTTCCGTCAAAACTACTCATACCGCGCGGTTCACATGTGCCGAAGCGTGAACAGCCGCGGTCTTGGGTTGGGTTGTCTCGATCATAACACCTTTCATTACGCGGAAGGGCATACCTCGGATCACCAGCAAACGCGATTGATGCAATCCTGACGCACAGCCCGCCGATCAGCGGGAAACATGTAAAAACATGGCCCGGATTTGATCCGCTCCGGCCTACCCTGCGTATCTTATTGTAAAATGTCGCATAAAGAGGATGGCATGTTCGACGAAACCCGGGGCGTACGGAAAAAAATCGCAATTGTAGGCGCAGGCATCTCAGGATTATCAGCGGCTTATTACCTGTCGGAAAGTCACGACGTCACCCTGTATGAGGCCGAACCCCGTCTGGGCGGACATGCGCGCACGGTGATGGCCGGGCGCAACGGCGACCAACCTGTCGATACCGGGTTCATCGTTTTCAACTACGCCACCTATCCCTACCTGACCAAGCTGTTTGGCGAGTTGGACGTGCCGGTCATCAAAAGCGAGATGAGCTTTGGCGCCACCATCGACAATGGTCGCATCGAATATGGCCTGAACAATCTGCGCACCATCACCGCGCAGAAGCGCAACCTCGTGCGGCCCTCCTACTACAAGATGATCGCCGACATCCTGCGCTTTGGCAAAGAAGCGCCCGAGGCCGCCCGGGATGATGACACCACGATTGGTGAGCTGGTTGACCAGATGCGGCTGGGCCACTGGTTCCGCAACAATTACCTGATGCCGATGTGCGGCGCGATCTGGTCAACTCCGGTGGAGTTCGTCGATCAGTTTCCGGCGCGGTCGCTGGTGCAGTTCTTCCGCAACCACGCCTTGCTGTCCAGCAAACGCGGCGCCCAGCACCAGTGGTGGACGGTAAAGGGTGGCAGCATCGAATATGTCCGCCGGATCGAATCCGCGTTGCGCGGCCGGGGTTGCGACATCCGCCTGGGCGCGCCGGTCTCTAACGTCGAACGCGATGCCTTGGGCGTGACCGTTCAGGCGCAGGGCCGCTCGGATCAGTATGACGAGATCATCCTGGCCACCCATTCCGACCAGTCGTTGGCCATTCTGGGCCAGAACGCCACCGCCGACGAGGCCGCGGCGCTGGGCGCGATCCGCTATCAGCCCAACCGCGCGGTCTTGCACTGCGACCCCAGCCAGATGCCGCGCCGCCGCGCCTGCTGGTCCAGCTGGACCTACCGCTCGCAGGCGGGCAACGTGGGCGTGACCTATTGGATGAACCGGTTGCAGAACATCCCTGAAAGCGACCCGTTGTTCGTCACCCTGAACCCGTCTTCCGACATCGCGCCAGACAAAATCTATGACGAGGTGGAATTCGCCCATCCGGTGTTCGACAAGGCCGCGCTGAAAGCGCAGGGCCAGATCCGCGAGATGCAGGGCCGCAACCGGACCTGGTTCGCCGGCGCCTACAACCGGCACGGGTTCCACGAAGACGGAATCGCCAGCGCGATGCACGTGGTCGGGCTGTTGACCGGCGATCCGCAAACCAACGGAGCTGAAAATGCGATATCTGATCCAAGCGTCGCTGTCCCGGTTACGGCCAGCCCGTAACGCAGCGATCCTGAGCCTGGTTCTGCTGGCCCCTGCCGGGCTTGCGGCCACCCCCGTCACCAACCTGCTGCCCGATGCCGAGCTGCGTGGCACTGCCACCTTCCGGTTCCTCGGTCTGCCGATCTACGACGCGCAGCTGTTCACCAAAGGCGGCGGCCCGCTCAGCTGGTCGCAGGATTTCGGGCTGAAGCTGACCTATCGGAAATCGCTGAAGCAGAAGGCGCTGATCGACTCCACGCTGGACGAGATGGCCCGGCAGGGCAACAGCGCCCCGATCGAGGCGCAGCTGAAAACCTGCTATCAGGCGGTCGGTGCCGGTGACAGCTATGTAGCTGTCACCAAAGGCCCCGACGCGATCGAGTTCTGGCGCAACGGGCGCAAGACCTGCACCCTGTCCCATCCGGGGATCAAGCGCAGTTTCATGTCGATCTTCCTGGGCAACAACACCCGGTCCGCCGCCTTTACGCGACAGCTGCGGGGTCAGTGATGCTGTATCTGCGTGTCAGCCTCTATGCGCTGATGCTTGCTGCGGCGGGTATCCCGCTCTACATCCACCTGCCGCGTTTCGCAGCGGTGAACCTCGGGATCGGCCTGGGCGTGATCGGCACGTTTCTGCTGCTGATCCGGCTGGTGGATCTGGTGCAAGACCCGCTGATCGGCTGGGCCATTGACCGCTGGCCCGGCGCACAGATGGGTTTTGCCGTCTTGGCCGCAGGGGGTCTGGCGGTCGGTTTTCCACTGTTGTTCTCACTGCCGCAGGGGGCGAGCGTCGGAGCCCTCGTGGCGATCCTGATCCTGCTGTTTTCCGCCTACAGCCTAGGCACCATCCTGCTTTATGGTCGCAGCGCGACGCTGGCCAAACAGGCAACGCCGCGCGAGTTGATGACCCTCGCCGCCTTTCGTGAAGGCGGGCAACTGGCCGGCGTGGTCCTGGCCGCCAGTGCTCCGGCGCTGTTCGTGGCCCTGGGCGCGGGCGCGCAGGGCTACCCGGCCTTCGGGCTGTTTCTGGGCGGGCTGGCAGTGGCCACGATGGTGCTGACATTGCCGATCTGGCGGCGCGCGCCCATCACCGGGCAGGGGCTTTCGTTCGACGGGCTGGGTCAGGCCGGGGCCCTGCGTCTGCTGGCACTGGCGCTGGTCAACAGCCTGCCGGTTGCGATCACCTCGACCCTGTTCCTGTTCTTCGTCGAGGACCGGCTACAATTGCCGGGCAAGGCCGGGCCACTGCTGATCCTGTTCTTCCTCAGCGCCGGGGCCACAGTGCCGCTCTGGGCGCGGCTCAGCAACCGGATTGGCCCGAAACAGACACTGATCATTGCGATGCCGCTGGCCATTCTGGGCTTTGTCGGCGCGGCCATGCTGGCGCCCGGCAACCTGGTCGGGTTCGCGGTGATCTGCCTGGCGTCGGGGGCGGCGCTGGGGGCGGACATGGTGGTGCTGCCGGCCATGTTCTCGGTGGTGCTGACACGCGCGGGGCTGAATGCCTCGGCCGCCTTTGGCATCTGGTCTTTCGCCGGCAAACTGGGGCTGGCTCTGGCCGCATTCTTCACCCTTCCGCTGCTGGAACGCAGCGGCTTTGTGCCCGGTCAGGCGAATTCGGCGCAGGCGTTGGAAACGCTCAACCTCGCCTATGCCGTGCTGCCCTGCATCCTGAAACTCGGCGCGTTCGGAATGGTCCTGACGCTGCCTACAGAGGTACCCGCAAAATGACATTCCTCCTGATTGCCTCACTGGCCGTATTGGCCCTGATCACGGTCAAAGCCCGCCTTCTCAGCTTTCGCTCGCAATCGCCGTCGGACTATGCCGGAACCGGCCCCGATTTCTCGTTGAAGGACAATCTGAACGGGGAAATCCTGTCCGAAGGGCTGATCTATGGCCCGACTGGCAAGATGTCGAACAGCTTCGTGGCGCGGATGATCGGGGAATGGAACGGCAGTTCTGGCACTCTGACCGAGTATTTCACCTATTCGAACGGTAAGCAGATGAACCGAAAATGGTACCTGACCATGGGCGCAGGCAACAGCTTTACCGCAACCGCCGACGACATCGTCGGCGAAGGCCGCGGCGTGATCTCGGGCGCGACGGTCAGGCTGACCTATCGCATCGTTCTGCCCGAAGATGCCGGGGGCCATACCCTGGACGTCACCGACTGGATGTACCTGACCGAGAGCGGCGCGATCATGAACCGCTCGGAGATGCGCAAGTTCGGCCTGAAGGTGGCCGAGCTGGTCGCCACGATGCGCCCCGCCCCGTCAGAAAAGACGGCGCATGTGCCCGGCGCAAACGGTCATGCCTGCACCGCCGACCCGAGGACCCTGCAATGACCCGTCTCATGAAACGACTGGCCTTCGCTTGCCTGCTGCTGACGGCGGCTTGCGCCTTCAAACCAAAAGTTCCGACCACTTTTCTGTCGGACCGCCAGCTGAACCTCGAAGAGTTCTTTTCGGGCCACACCGTGGCCTATGGGCAGTTCCAGGACGTACTAGGCAACATCCCCCGTCGGTTCACGGTCGACATCAACGGGACATGGGACGGCCAGACGCTGACCTTGGTCGAAGATTTCGTCTATGACGACGGCGCCACTGAACAGCGCATCTGGACCCTGACCAAAACCGGCGAGGATACTTGGACCGGCAC